>JAQBQL010000042.1 GCA_028287035.1 Labilithrix sp.
GAGGCCCCGGCTGCGCGATGATCCCGGTCGGCGGCGAGGGTCGAGGCGACGGCGCAGCCCGCGGCGCGGGAGCGGCCGGGGGCGCGAGCGAAGGCCCGGGCGGCCCCGGGTTCATCGACCGGCCCGAAGGGTCGCGCCGCGCCACGGTGAACCGGGCCTGCACGACGTCCTTCCGCATGATCGCCGCGACCGCGATGACACCGACGCCGTCGAGCCGGGTCGTCCACTGCACGGGCCGCTCGCTCAGCTGCTCGACGTACCGGCTCCCGCCCATGGCCACGAGCATGCCGAGCAGCCGATCGGTGGTCGGCGCCTCGTCGTCGACGGGCTCGAACTTACCGCCGATGTTGACGCTCGGCAGGCGATTGGTCACCAGCCCGAACTCCAGCACCTCGGGACGTCCGAGGTTCCTGAGCAGCTCCTCGATGTCTTTCATGCGACAGAGAGTCCAGGGCCGAGACTACACGACCCCCGCGCCCCGCGGACAAAACCTCGGGGCGACCTGTCCGGCGCTCAGCTCCCGGACGCCGCGCGCCGGAACGGCGACAGCCCGGCGTACACCTGGCCGGCGCCGAGCTCGAAGCCGATGCGAAGAAGCTGGTTGTACTTCGCGACGCGGTCCGAGCGGGAGAGGCTCCCGGTCTTGATCTGGCCGGCGTTCGTACCGACCGCGAGGTCGGCGATGAACGTGTCCTCGGTCTCGCCGGACCGGTGGCTGATGATGCTCCGGTACCCCGCGTCGGCGCCCATGCGGATGGCGTCGAACGTCTCGGTGAGCGTGCCGATCTGATTGAGCTTGATGAGGATCGAGTTGGCGATCCCCTTGTCGATGCCCTGCTTCAGGCGCTCGACGTTGGTGACGAACAGATCGTCGCCGACGAGCTGGACGCGCTTGCCGAGCGTGTCGGTGAGGAGCTTCCAGGTCGTCCAGTCGTCCTCGGCGCAGCCGTCCTCGATGGAGAGCAGCGGGTACGTGTCGGCGAGCTTCGCGTAGATCGCGACGAGCTCGGGGCCGCTCACCTTCTTCTTGTCGAACGTGTAGCTGTTCGACTTCTTGTCGTAGAACTCGCTCGCCGCGCAGTCGAGCGCGAGGAAGATGTCCTTGCCCGGGACATAGCCGCTGTCCTCGATCGCCTTGACGAGCGTGCTGATCGCCTCCTCGTTCGAGCCGAGGCGCGGGGCGAAACCGCCCTCGTCGCCGACCGAGGTGGTGAGGCCCTTCCCGGCCAGGTTCTTCTTCAGCGTCGCGAAGATCTCGGCGCCGGCGCGGAGCGCATCGGGGAAGTTGTCGATGCCCGCGGGCACGATCATGAACTCCTGGATCTCGAGCCCGTTGTCGGCGTGTGCCCCGCCGTTGATGACGTTCATCAGCGGGGTCGGCAGGACCCGCGCGTTGGCGCCGCCGAGGTAGCGCCAGAGCGGCATGCCGATCGCGTCGGCCGCGGCGCGCGCGGTGGCCATCGACACGCCGAGGATCGCGTTGGCGCCCATGTTCGACTTGTTCGCGGTGCCGTCGCACTCGAGGAGCACGCGGTCGACCTCGGCCTGGTCGAGCGAGTCGAGGCCGATGACGCTCGGACCGAGCGACTGGTTCACGTTGTCGACGGCCTTCTGGACGCCCTTGCCGTGGAACCGCTTCTTGTCGCCGTCGCGCAGCTCGATGGCCTCGTGCTCGCCGGTCGAGGCGCCGCTCGGAACGGCGGCCCGGCCCTGCCCTGCGCTCGTCTGGATCTCGACTTCGACGGTGGGGTTGCCTCGGGAATCGAGGATCTCGCGGGCAACGACGGCGGTGATCTCGCTCATGGGAGAGCCTTTTAATCCACGCCGTGCCAAAAGTCGCGCACGTCGTCGAGGGTCTTGACCCGCCTTGCCGGAGGCAGGCTGGCAAGGAGCGCCTTGCCGTACCCGCGCCGCACCGCCCTGCGATCGAGGAGCGCGACGATCCCCGCGTCCTTGCGCGTCCGGATGAGACGGCCGAAGCCCTGCTTGAGCGTGATCGCGGCGCTCGGGACCGAGTACTGCGAGAACGCGTTGCCGCCCTCCGCCTCGATGCACGCGCTCCGCGCCGCGACCACCGGATCGCTCGGCACCGCGAACGGGATCTTGTCGATGATCACGAGCCGCAGCGCATGGCCCGGCACGTCCACGCCTTCCCAGAAGCTCATGGTCGCGACCAGCGTGGCCGACCCGGACTCGCGGAAGCGCTCGAGCAGCGTGTGCTTCGGCGCCTCGCCCTGCACGAGGAGCGGGCCAGGGACGCGCCCGTGGAGCGCGGCTCCGATGCTGCGCATGGCGCGGTTCGAGGTGCAGAGCACGAAGGCTCCGCCGCCGGTGATGGTGACGAGGTCGACGATGCGCTCGGTCGCACCTTCCTCGAACCCCGGCTCGGCGGGATCGGGAAGATCCTCGGCGACGTACAGCGCGGCGCGGCTCGCGAAGTCGAAGGGCGACGGAACCACGAGCTCGGTGGTCTCCGCGCGGGCGCCGAGGCGGCTCTTCGCGAAGTGGAAGCTCGCGCCGATCGACGTCGCAGTGGCGAGCGTGGCGCTCGTGCAGACGACGCTCGGCACGCGGTCGAAGAGCTTCTCGCGCAGGATCGGGCCGAGGTCCACCGGGCTCGCGCCGAGGGCCACGTGCCGTCCGCGCGGGGAGGCGGCGTCGCGCTGGTCGATCCACACGACGCCGCTGCGGAAGTCCTTCGCGGCGCGCGCGAGGGCGCCGGCCACCGGATCGTCCTCCTCCCAGTGACGCTCGACGCGGCTCGTCGCCTGGATGCGCGCGAGGTCGGCCCTCACGTCACCGGCGCGGCGCGCGAGCACCGCGATCCCGTCGTCCCGATCGTTGGCGAGCGCGAACGCGAGGAGCGCCTCGAGCGCCGCATCGAGCCGCGCCACCGCGTCGGAACGCGGCTCGGTCCAGTCGCTCGCCGCGAGCATGCGCCGGCTCTCGTCGGTCGCCCGCCCCGCCGCCGGGCGCCGCACGCTCGCCGGCCCCGCCGTCTGCCCCGCGCCCTGCCACGCGCGGAAGAAGGCCTGCGCCGCGTCCTCCACCTGGTCGACGAGCTGCATCGAAGAGGCATCGAGGATGCGCGCCGCGACGATGCCGCGCCGCGCATCGCGGACGAGCGCGTCGAGCCGCGGCGTCGAGATGCGGACGCCGAAGAACTCGGTGGCGACGCTCTCGATCTGGTGCGCCTCGTCGAAGATCACCGCGTCGTACGTGGGGAGCGCGCCGCCGTAGCCGCCGCCCTTCGACGTGCGGAGCGCGAGGTCGGCGAAGAAGAGGTGATGGTTCACGACCACCACGTTCGCCTCGTCGGCCTCGCGCCGCATGCGGGTCACGAAGCACTCCTCGTGATGCTTGCATCCTGCACCGACCCGCGTCTCGGTGCTCGAGGAGACGTCGCGCCATGCGAACGCTCCCTCCTCGAGGTCGACCAGCTCGGCGCGGTCACCGGCGCGCGTCTCCTCGGCCCAGCGCTGGATGCGCGCGAGCGGCGGCGACACCGGCTCGCCGCTGCGGAGCCGCTCGTCGAGACGGCGCTTGCACAGGTAGTTCGATAAGCCCTTCATGAGGGCGGCCTTGAACGTGATGCCGTGCTCGGCGAGGACCTCGCGGACGAGCGGCAGGTCCTTGTCGAAGACCTGCTCCTGGAGCGCGTGGGTGGCGGTCGAGATGATGACCTTCCGCCCGCTCAGGATCGCCGGCACGAGGTACGCGAGCGTCTTGCCGGTGCCGGTCCCCGCCTCCACGAAGAGGTGATTGTCGCTGCGGAGCGCCTCGTGGACCGCGCGCGCCATCGCGAGCTGCCCGTCGCGGCGCTCGTAGCCTTCGAGGCGCCGCGCGAGCGGGGAGCCAGGACCGAGGACGGCGTCGACCGGAGAGGATCCCGCGTCGTCCGGCAGGCCCGGCGCGAGCTGGCTGGCGGGGTGGCTGGCGGGGTGGAGCGGCTCGAACGGCGCGTCCCCGGGGGTGTCGCCTCGCGCCATCGGCTGGCACCTGTACCCGGGCGGCCCCGAGGCGTCGAGCAGAGCCTTCGCAAACTCGCGTCCCGGGGCCGCTCGTTGCTACGATCGGCGCGGACACTCGTGCGCCGCGTCGATCCGCCCTCCCCGACCCCGCCCCGCCCCTCCGTGACGCGGCCGGCCCACCTCGAGGCCGCCGCCCAGCTCGCGGCCCGGAGGGCGAGGCTGCGCGCCGAGCAGCGCGCCGAGGCGGAGGCCGACGAGGCGCTCCTCGAGACCGAGCGGGGCACGAAGGGCGCGGTCGAGCTACGGCTTGCCATCGGCAAGGACGGCCTCGGCATCGAGCTGGCGCACCCCACGACGCTGGCGTGCCTCTCGATCCTCGAGCTCGTCGTGCGCCTGCCCTCGGTGAAGTTCCCGTTCGACGTGTCCGGCGGCATCACCCGGTTCCGTCACAAGCGCGGCGAGCTCGAGCGCGTCTCGCTCGAGCTGGATGCGCGCCGCTTCGCGCGGTGGGCCGAGCCGCGCCTGCGAGGCCTCGTCTCGGCGGGCCCGTGCTCCGTCGCCCTGACCGCACGCGCCTTCGGGGCGACTCTCACCGTGCACGCGCGCACCGCCGTCAGCCACGCCGCGCCGCGCGGTGAGCTCCCGGCCCTCGTATTCGAGGTCTCGCTCGTGCCCGCGCATGGCGACCTGACGCTCGCCGTCCACGGCGCGCGAGGCGCGCATCTCCTCGAGCCGGCCACCGTGCTCGCCCTCCGTGCGGTCCAGGCCCTGCTCGGCGAGTCGGCGCGCCGCGAAGGCGGGCGGTTCGTCGTCCCGGACGCAGGGGGGCTCGTCGCGCGAGCGCTCCTCCCCGACGCCGGCGTGCGGGCGCCCGGAACCGACGACGTTCGCCTCGCCGGCTCCGGCGCGGGCGACGGCGTCCTCTTCGCGGCCTTCGTGCGCGGCGGCTCGCCGGCGAAGGCGCCTGCCGAGGCCGCGCTCGCCGCGGAGACCGCGCTCCTCACCCGGGATGCGGACGACGCGCGCGTGCGTGGCGACCTCGATCTCGCGCGCCAGCTCGATCTCGCGGCGCTCGAGCGTGCGCCGCGTCACCCGGAGATCGCGCGACGCATCGCCGAGATCGACCGGCACGTGGGCGGGCGCGCCGACGCCGCGAACGCCATCCTGCGCGACGTGGAGGCGCCGGTGAGCCTCGGGCTCCTCGCCGGCGAGCTCCTCGCCGAGGCGGGCGACGAGGCCGGCGCGGTCGCCGCCCTGCTGCGGGCCGGCGAGCACGAGCCCTCCGACGTGCTCGCGGCGCTCGC
>JAQBQL010000043.1 GCA_028287035.1 Labilithrix sp.
CTCAAGGGCAAGGTCGCGTACATGTCGCCCGAGCAGGCGATGGGCGGCCGCATCGATCAGCGGGCCGACATCTTCGCGATGGGCATCGTGCTGTGGGAGCTCCTCGCGCGCCAGCGGCTGATGACCGGCGAGAGCGCGGCGAACACGCTCCACAAGCTGATGAACGAGCCGATCCCGCGGCTCTCCCAGGCGCTGCCCGGCGTGGATCCCGTGCTCGAGCACATCACCGCGCGCGCCCTCGAGAAGGACCCGCAGTACCGCTGGCAGACTGCGTCGGACATGCGCGAGGCACTCGAGGAGTGGCTCCGCCAGCGCCCGCGTCAGCTGCGCCACGAGGACGTCGCCCGCAAGATGCAGGGCCTCTTCGCGAACATCCGCGAGGAGGTGCAGCGGCAGGTTCAGAAGTACATGTCCGCGATCACCGCGGCCACGAACACGATGGAGCTCCAGGCGCTCACCGCCGAGTCGCTGCGGCGCATGGAGCAGTCGGGCGCGAACGTCAGCGGCCAGCTCCTCCGCCTCAACGGCAGCGGGTCGGGCAGCGGCGTCATCCCGAACTACGGGATGGGCTCGATGAACACGGGCGGCCACACCGGCCCGCCGTCGGCCTACGCGCGTCACGGCGGCGGGATGGGCCACCCCACGCACAACACGAACAGCCAGTCGATGCCCGGTCCGATGAGCGCGGCGTACGGGCCGCCCGTCGCGGCGCCGCGCACGAACAACGCGCTGCTGATCATCATCGCGGTCGGCTTCTTCGTGCTCGCGGGGCTCCTCATCCTCGTGCTCGGCCTCCGTGACCGTCGCAACCCCGTGCCGGACGGCGCGCCCACCGTCGCGACCGCCGTGACGCCTCCGGCGGTCGATCCGTCGGCGAGCGGCGCTTCGACTGGCGCGGCGGGCGGCGGGGCGGGCGGACCGAGCAGCGCGATCACGCCTCCGCCGGAGACGTCGAGCAGCGCGGGCACCGCCAGCGTCGCGACCACCACCGCCACGAGCACGAGCAGCGGCCGCACGCCCGTGAAGCCGGCCGTCACGAGCACGCCGGTGAAGCCGCCGGTCACGCACGCCGCGCCGCCGCCGCCCCCGCCGCCCGAAGAGAAGGAGAACGGCTTTCTCACGATCAACGTCTACCCGTGGGCGAAGGTGTCGGAGGGCGGCAAGGTCCTGTGCGCCGCCACGCCGTGCAACAAGGTCCCGCTGTCGCCGGGCTCGCACACGCTCACGCTCGAGAACCCGGACCAGAACATGCGCCAGAACACGACGGTCGTGATCAAGAGCGGTGAGACCACCGCGCGCGCCATCGGCTTCAAGTGATCGGCCACCCGTGAACCTTCGCTCTCGCCTTCTCGCCCTGACGCTGGTCGCCGCCTCCGGCGGGCTCCTCGCGTCGACCCTGTCGACCACCACCGGCTGCACCAAGGACGCCGACAAGCCGTCGGCGCAGCCGCCCATCGTCATCGGCGTCTCGCTCGGCCTCACCAAGGGGCTCGCTGCCTTCGCGCAGCCGCTCCGCGAGGCGGTCCGCACCGCCGAGGGGCAGATCAACGCGAATGGCGGCGTGCTCGGCCGCCCGCTCTTCTTCGACGTCCGCGACGACGAGAGCGACGAGGAGAAGGGCATCGTCGAGGGCATCGCCAACGACTTCGTCCGGCAGGGCGCGGTCGCCGTCATCGGCCCGGTCGGCAGCCAGCAGGTCGTCAAGACCCAGGGCATCTACGCCGCCGCGCACATCCTCCAGATCTCGCCGTCGGCGACGTCGACCGATCTCTCGACGATCCAGCCCGCGTCCGATCGCTGGCTCTATCGCACGACGCCCGCCGACGACTTCCAGGGCGCGGCCGTGCTCCTCTTCGCCCAGCGCACCCCGCGTGGCCTCGTCGACGGCGGCGCGCCTGCGGTCGACGGCGGCCCGCCCGCCACGTGCACGAAGCTCGCGGTCGTCAACGTCGACAACGCGTACGGCAACTCGATGGCCGACGTCATCGAGCAGAACTTCCCGAAGCGCGTCGGCCAGCCGCTCGTCGCGCGCCAGAAGGTGAGCGTCAACCTCGTCGACAGCTACGCCGACGTCGTCGCCAAGCTGATGCCGCTCCAGCCCGAGTGCCTCGCGCTCATCGCCTACGACGACGTGGCGGTCCCGTTCGTGCGCGACTTCAAGGCCGACCCGCGTTACGCCGCGCTCGAGGACAAGGGCTTCTTCTTCATCGGCACCGACGGCGTGTTCACCGACGGCTTCCTCCTCAACGGCCGGCAGAACCCGTCCGACCCCACGTCCGCGAACGTGGCCGAGGGCGTGTACGGCACGAACCCCGACACGCAGCCCGGGACCAAGGAGTACAACGAGTTCCGCGCGCAGTTCTCCTCGTTCTCGCCGCTCGGTCGCAAGGCCGACAACACGCCGGCCGACGCGCCGGCGTTCGCGGCCAACACGTACGATGCCGCCATGCTGATCGCCCTCGCGATCCAGCGCGCCGGCACCGCCGACGACCGGGAGAAGATCCGCACCGCCCTCCTCGAGGTCGCGAATCCCCCGGGCCGGCCCTACACGCCCGCGCAGATCGGCGACGCGCTCATCGCGGTCCGCAACGGCGACGACGTCGACTACAAGGGCGCGTCGGGCGCCGTCGACCTCGAGGCGAACGGCAACGTGAAGAGTGGATTCATCGTGTGGCAGGCGTATCGCGACACGACGAAGAAGGTCGATTACCGGACGGTGGGCCGCTTCACGCTCGAAGAGCTCACCGCCGAGCTGAAATGATGGCACCGCTGCTCAGGAACGTTGGCCTCTCGCTCTCCGTCGCCCTCGCGCTCTCGCTCTCGCTGGCGGCGTGCACCTCGGGCGAAGGTGATCCCTCGACCGGCGCGTACACGGTGGATTTTCCGTCGACGGCGGCGGCCGTCGCGACCGACACCGTCCAGATCCTGATCTTCGATCCGCCCGCCGCGGTCACCGACCGCCCGACGTACTGCCAGCAGCTGATCCAGCAGCGGAAGCAGAAGAGCCCGCAGCGCACGGTCCTCACGACCCCCACCGTGACCGTCTGCGAGATGCTGGCCGGCGATCGGCCGATCACCGTGCCCTACGGCGAGCACGCGGCGCTTGCGATCGCGAAGCGCGGCAACGACGACTTCATGATCGGATGCACGCTCCAGGCGTTCGGCAACGGCGACGCGCCGCTGCCCATCTCGCTGTCGCTCGTCGACGTGAGCAATCCCGTCCCCGACACGACGTGCACGACCGTCAGCGCGTTCTGCTCGAACGCCTGCCCGGCGCCCTGACCGCCTAGTTGCAGCGGTCGGTGCCGCAGACGATGACCGGCGAGAGCGTCGCGTGCGTCGGCGGATCCTGGGGCCGCAGCGCGAAGAACGCCGCGGTGCCGCCGCCCACGAGCACGACGCTCGCGGCGATCCAGAAGATGGGGCTCGAGAACACCGAGCCGCCGCTCTCCGGCTTCGCGGCCGCGCCGCCCCTCGGCGAGGTGCCTGCGGCGGAGGCCTCGGCAAAGGCGCTCTTCGGCACCGAGGGATTGCCCGCCTCGAGCACCGCGTTGTCGCGCTCGTCCATCGCCTGCACGTAGAAGTCGAGGCGCGTGCGGCCGGTGGGCGGCGTGGCGACCTCCACGGCGGCCGCGCCGTCGTTGGGGTTGACCTGCGAGACGGTGTACTCGCCCGACGAGGTCCAGCGGTAGCCGACGTTCACGCGCTTCACGACGTGGGTGGGATCGCGCGTGGTCACGCGGAGGGTGCCGCCGTTCGTGGAGACCGCGGCCGACACCTCGATGCCCGGCTTCGAGGAGAGCGAGCGAAAGCTGCCGCGCGCCTCGGAGAACGGCGTGTTGACCTTCGGTCCGAGGTTGGGGTCGGCCTGGTAGTCGGGGTCGTACGTGAGCAGCTGGAGGAAGGCCTCGCGCGCCTGGTCCTCCTTGTCGAGCACCGCGTCCGTCACGGCGAGGACGCGGTACGCCCGCACCAGCTGGTCGTGCGTGAGGCCGCTCTTCCGGACGACGCGCTCGGCGACGCCGTTCGCGCCCTCGTAATCGAGCTTCGCGTAGAGCGCCTCGGCGGTCTCCACGTCGGCGGGCGGCGCCGAGAGCGTGCTCGTCGGCGAGGGACGGCCGCCGCGCTGCGCGAGGGCCGGGGATGTGACGCCGAGCGAGGCGCTCGACATCGACACGGCGAGCGCCAGGCCCACCCAAGCGCGTGCGCGTCGCTTCATGAGGCCGAGAATAGCGGAAGGTCTCGCTGACAGTCGACAACGGCGACAGCGCGCCGTAGACACTTTTCCACCATGGCGAGAGCCCGAGCCTCCTGGGACGAGTATTTCATGAACATCGCGGGCGAGGTCGCGACCCGCTCGACGTGTGACCGGAAGCACGTCGGGGCGGTGATCGTCCGTGACAAGTCGATCCTCGCGACCGGCTACAACGGCTCGGTCCGCGGCCTCGGCCATTGCGACGACGAGGGCCACCTCATGGAGGAGGGGCACTGCGTCCGCACCGTCCACGCCGAGGCGAACGCCATCGTGCAGGCCGCCCGCAACGGCATGCGCATCGAGGGCGCGGGCATCTACGTGACCGCCTCGCCCTGCTGGGGGTGCTTCCGCCTCATCGCCAATGCGGGCATCGTGCGCGTCGTCTTCGGCGAGTTCTACCGGGATCCGAAGATCTTCGACGTGTCGAAGGCGCTCGGCATCGAGCTCGTCGACTTCTCGAAGCGCGAGCCCGCGGCGAGCGCGGCGCCGTGAACGGTCGCGCGCTCCGGGTGGCGGTCGTGCAGGGCGGCCCGTCGTCCGAGGCCGAGGTGAGCCGCGCGTCGGCGACCAGCGTGGCGCGCGCCCTCGAGGAGGCCGGGCACCTCGTCACGCGGCTCGAGCTCGGCCCGCCGCTGGCCGAGGCGCTCCGCGCCGGGAATCACGACGTCGTCTTCCCGATCGCGCACGGCGCGGTCGGCGAGGACGGGTGCTTGCAAGGGCTCCTCGAGGTGCTCGACCTTCCGTACGTCGGTTCGGACGTGCTCGCGAGCGCGCTCGCCATGAACAAGCGGGTCGCGAAGGTGCTCTTCGGGCTGGCCGGGCTGCCCGTGGCGCCGTCGGTCACGGCCGCTCGGCTCGGCGGCGAGGCTCGCGGGTTCGCGGAGCGTGCGCTCGCGGAGCTCGGTCCGCGCGTGGTGGTCAAGCCGTGCTCGAACGGCTCGGCGATCGGCGTCGCGCGCTTCGACAACGGCGCCGACCTGTCCGCGCTCGAGCAGGCGATCGCCGCGGCCTGGAAGGTCGACGACGTCGTCCTCGTCGAGCGCTTCGCGGCCGGGCGCGAGGTCACGTGCGGCGTGCTCGGGACCGGCGACGGCGCCCGCGCGCTGCCGCCCACCGAGATCCGCGCGGTGAACGATGCATTCTACACGTACGAGGCTCGCTACGCGCCCGGGCGCAGCCAGCACCTCTGTCCGGCGCCCCTCGGCGACGCGCTCGTCGCGCGGGTCCAGGAGGTCGCGGTCGCGGCCCACCGGGCGCTCGGCGCGCGCGACCTCTGCCGCGCCGACTTCGTGGTGGACGTCGAGGGGGAGGGGACGGTCACGCTCCTCGAGATCAACACGCTGCCCGGCTTCACCGAGACGAGCCTCTACCCGGAGGCTGCGGCTGCCGCGGGAATCGCGATGAAGGACCTGTGCGACGGCTTCGTCCAGGCGGCCTTCCGGCGCGGACCTCCGCGTCGCAACGCGGCGTTGCCTCTGCCGCGCTGACGCGGCTCGTCGCCCGGGCCGCACATGTGGGCGAAGGCGCCCATGGACAGTTCGCTCCGGCGGTCCAAAGATGAGGAGTCGCGGCGCTCTCGTCGTGACCCGGCAGGTGCAGCGGACCCCGATGGCGCGAGACTCCCTCTACAACGAGCAGATCGCGTGGACCGGCGGGCCCAGCACGCTCAGCGTTCCCCCGCTCTTCAAGGTCGTGGCCTTCGTGAGCGCGACCGTGTCGGTGGTGACGCTCGCGTTCGCCGTCGTCGTCGCGACCGGCCTGCGCATGCCGGTCGGGGGTCTCCTGCTGTTCTCGGCGTGGTCGGCGGCGATCGCGGCCGGCGCGTGGCGGCTGCCCCTGTGGTTCCGCGCGAGCGCTCGCTACACGGTCACCGACCGGCACGTCATCTGGCAGCGCGGCCGCCTCCGCCGCACCATCGAGCGTGGCGCCATCAGCTACGCGGTCATCCGCTGGAGCAAGAGCCACCCCGGCGTCGGCGACCTCGTGCTCGAGCGCGCGGTGCCCACCGGCGCGCTCCGGCGCACGCTGACCGTCACCTTCGCCGACGTCGACCAGCCCGATCGCCTCTGGGCCATCGTGCGCGGGCTCTCGCCGAGCACAGCGGGCGGCGACGGATCCCGGGCCCTCGCGCAGCGCCTCGACGACGGTGAGCGCGTCCTGTGGACCGGCTCCCCGAGCGCCGCCCGGTGGACCGTGCGCCGCGTCGTGACCACGCTCGGGGCGACCGCCGCCGGGGCCGCCGCCGCGCAGATGCTCTGGCGCGTCGTGCCGCCGATCGCGCGGGTGCTCCGCGCCCACGTGCTGTCGCCGGTGACGTCGGGCCTCCTCGTCGCCGGGGTGGCGCTCGCGGTGCTCCTGCTGTCCACCGTCGCGGTGCTCATCGGCTATGCGGCGGTCGTCCAGCCCGTGCTGCTCGCGCGGAAGACGCGCTACTTCGTCACCGACCGGCGCGTGCTCATCCGGCGCGGCGCCGAGGAGCTGCACCTCGACCGCCAGCGCATCGCGTACACGATCAGCGCGCCGTGGAGCTCCGGCGGGCCGCTGCGCGATCTCTTCCTCGTGCTCGACGGGCCGCAGGCGCGAGCGTTCTCCCCGAGCGGCGCGTTCGGCAAGGGAGGCGACGAGCAGCGCCTCGTGCCGGTGTTCGCTGCGATCGAGGATGCCGATACGCCCTCCGAGATCCTCCACGTGGGCCGCATCCATGCGGAAACGCGCGAGGCGGCGTAACCATCCCGCGGCGTGCGCCGGCGCTGTGGTAAGCCTGCATCGTGGTCGAGATCGGCCAGATCATCAGCTCGAAGTACAAGCTCCTGCGCCTGCTCGGCGACGGCGGCATGGGATCGGTGTACGAGGCAGAGCACCTGCGCCTCGGCACGCACGTGGCGATCAAGGTGCTCCACGCCGACCTCGCGCGGCGCTCCGGGCTCATCGACCGCTTCCTGCAGGAGGCGCGAGTCAGCGCCCAGATCCGTAGCCCGCACGTCGTGCAGGTCACCGACGTCGAGAGCACGCCCGACGGCGTCGCGTACCTCGTCATGGAGCTCCTCCAGGGCGAGCCGCTCTCGAACCTCGAGAAGCGCGAGCGGACGCTCTCGGTGCCCATCGCGTGCGAGTACACGCTCCAGATCCTGCAGGCCCTCGAGGCCGCCCATTCGCTGGGCGTCGTTCACCGCGACCTCAAGCCGGACAACGTCTTCGTGACGTTCGACGGCACGAAGCCGGTGGTCAAGCTCATCGACTTCGGCATCGCCAAGCTGAAACGCGCCGAGGGTGCCGCGGGGGCCGCGCACAAGAACCTGACCGTCGCGGGCATGATGATGGGCACGCCGGAGTACATGGCGCCCGAGCAGGCGTACTCCGCGACGGACGTGGACGCGCGCGCCGACCTCTACTCGGTGGGCGTGATGCTCTACGAGATGCTGAGCGGCAAGACGCCGGCGCAGGGTGAGGATCCGCGGGTCGTGGTGCTCAAGGTGGAGCGCGGCGAGGTCGTCCCGCTCGTGCACGTCGCGCCCGGCGTCCCGCCGGAGGTCGCGGGGCTCGTGCACCGCGCGATGGCGCCGCGACCCGAGATGCGCTTCGCCTCGGCGGCCGAGATGCGTCTCGCGCTCGAGGCCGTGCTGGCCGGCAAGCGCCCCGGCACGGCGAAGATCCAGCAAGCGAGCGCGGTCGTCGCCGCGTCGGCGGTGCATCCGCCCTACGACGGCGGCGGGCCTCCCCGTCCCGCGGAGCAGCGTCCGCTCGGCACCGGCACCGTGATGGGCGCGCCGGCGGAGGCGGCCCTGCAGGGCCACGGCTCGGAGCGCCCGCCCGCCGACCCCAACCTCCAGCGGCCCGGCACCGGCACCGCGCGCGCCGCCCCCATCGACGCGCTCCTCCAGCAGGCCGCGCAGGGCCACCCGCCCGTCCATCACGGACCCGCGGCCATGACGCCGCCCGGACCGCAGGGTCGTTCGCGCTCGCGGAAGGGGAGCACCGGCCTCGTCATCGGGCTCGCCGTCGTCGCGCTCCTGCTCGGCGCCGGCGCCGTCGTGGCGTACGTGATGAGCCAGCAGGAGGCGACGCCGGTCGTCGTCGACCCGCTGCCCACCGTGACGACGCTCACGACGCCCGCCACGCCGGCGACCACCCCTCCGGTGCCGGTGACGGTCACGACCACCGCGACGCCGCTCGTGCCGCCCGTGACGCCGCCGCCGACGACGCCCGTGAAACCTCATCCGTCCGGCACGGCGCCGAAGCCGTCGAGCTCGGCGGCGCCGTCGGCGACCACGCCGCCCCTCTTCCCGCCCTTCCCGAGCGGCTTCCCGTCGGGGTTCCCGAGCGCGCTCCCGATGCCCAGCGGCTTTCCGACGTTCCAGGTGCCGAGCGGGTTCCCGCCGCTCTTCCAGCCGCCCGCGCAATGAGCGCGTGAGGCGCGCGGCGGTTCTTGCGAGCGGCGACCGGCCCACAACGCTAGATTCGTCCTCGCCTTGAGCGTGCCCGTGCTGCCCGAGCCCCTCCGCGCGCTTCGTGACGCGTGGCTGTCCGCCGTGCGCGGGCCGCGCCGGCGCGCCATGGTCGCCGGCGCGGTGCTGGCGGTCACCGCGGCGCTGCTCGTGGCGCGCATGGGCACGACGGCGGCGCGGCTCGGGGCGCTCGCCATCCTCGTGGCGACCGCGGCGGCGCTCCTGACGCTGCGCTTCCTCGAGCAGCGCATCTTCCGCGATCCCGCGCGGACCATCGAGCGCGTCGCCGGCGGCGCGAGCCCGGCGCTCGCGGGCCGCGCCATCCGTTCGCTCTCGCTGCTCCGTCCCGAGGCGGCGCGCGGAGCCTCCGCCCAGCTCGCCGAGCTCCATGTCCGGCGAGCGCTCGCCGCGCTTCCGCGGGAAGACGTCATGCGCGGCGCCTCGCGGCTCGGCTTCTGGCTCGGCGTCGTGGCCCTCGGCCTCGCTGCCACCAACATCGCCGCGTGCGCGCAGAACCCGTGGGGCGTCGTCGAGGGGTTCGACGTCCTCGTGGCGCGCGGCGGGGTCGCGCCGCTCGGCATGGCGTGGCTCAGCGACCCCCAGATCAAGGCGCGGCCGCCGGACTACCTCCACATGGAAGAGCGCCCCGTGCTCGCGTACGAGGACGTCGAGCTCCCCCGTGGCACGCTCGTCACGGTGCGCGGGACGCCGGTCCACAACGGGCGCCGCCTGCTGCTGTCCGACGGCCAGGCCGAGGTCCCCTTCGTCGACGACGGGACTGGCCTCGTCGTCGCGCGCTGGCCGCTCGCCGACTCGGTGAAGCTCCGGGTCATCGCGCGGTTCGGCGAGATCATCATCCCCGACGCGAACGAGACGCGCATCACGTCCATCGCCGATCAGGCGCCCGAGGTGGTGCTCGAAGGCGCGCCTCGCCGCATCCAGCTCGCGGGCGAGGAGGATCCCTCGGAGATCCCCATCCACTACGAGGCCACCGACGATCACGGCCTCCGCGAGATCCACCTCGTGCTCCGCGCCGCGGCGCGCGAGGAGCGGCGTGTGCTCGCGCGGCTGGACGGCGAGACGAAGAGCGACCGCGGCGGCCACAGCCTGCGCGCCTCCGATCCGTTCATCAAGAAGAGCCACGCTCCCGTCGAGATCCGCGTCGAGGCCAAGGACAACGATCCCATCACCGGCCCGAAGTGGGGAGCGAGCGAGGCGATCACCGTGGTCCCTCCCGACGTCGGCGAGCCCGAGGCGCGGCGGCTCGCGGCCCTCCGCCGCCTCCGCGATCAGCTCGTCGACGTGCTCGCGTGGCGGCTCGAGCACGCCCTTCCCGAAGGCGGCAAGGAGCGGCGCGAGTTCCTCGATCGGGAGGCGCGGTTCGAGGACGACGCGACCGAGCTCCTCGACTCGACGCTGGCCGGCTCGTACGCCGGCGTCCGTGTCCCGGGGCGCCTCGCGGCGATGCTCCGCGGCCGCATGCGCAAGGTCAAAGAGGCGGTCGCCAACGAGGCCCGCTCGCCCAGCACGAAGGCGCATGCCGCGGTCGTGAAGGCCACCGAGCGCATCGTGCTCGTGGTCGACGCGGTCGTGCAGGGGCAGGGCATGAAGGACACGCGCGACGTCGCCAAGGAGCTCGCCGACGTGGCCGACGACCTCGCCGCGTCCGGCATGCTCGCGCAGAAGCCCGCGGAGAAGGCGCGCGGCGTGGCGCGGATGGACGCGGCGGCGCTCGTCCTCGAGGGCGGCGGCCGGGCCATGAAGAAGCTCGGCGCGCTCGGCCGCGACATCGGCGAGATCGTCGAGGCCGACCTTCTGCGCGTCGCACGCACGCGCAAGGGCGAGGACCTCCCGCACACCGTGCTCGCCGCCCAGGACCTCGCGGCGCGCCTGCGTCAGCCCGATCCGTCGTTCGGCTCGCGCGGGGGTAAGCCGTCGCACGCGGGCGGCGAGTCGGGCGGCGGACGTGGCACCCCGGGGGAGGAAGGGGAGGGCGAGCAGAGCGACGTCGAGCAGGCCTTCAACGAGGCGGCCCAGGAGCTCGAACGGCTCGCCGCCGAGCACGCCGGGCACGTCGGCAAGGTCGAGCAGGCCATCGCGAGCGGCACGAGCGAGGAGGACCTGAAGGCCCTCTCCGAGGAGGCGAAGAAGCACGCCCAGAAGATCCGCGATGCCGCGCGTCCGCTCCCCACGGTGGGAGGCGGCAGCGACTCCTGGTCGAGCAAGGGGGCGACGGCCCGCGAGCACGCCGAGCAGATGGCGAAGGCGCTCGAGCAGGGGAGCCCCAGCGACGCGGTCGCGAGCGGGCGGAACGCCGTCGCGGCCCTCGAGGACGCGAAGCGTGCCGCCCAGCGCGAGAAGTGGGGGCGCTTCTCGGACGCCAACGAGCGCACGACCGACGACGCGAAGCGCGCGCTCGAGGCGGAGCTGAAGTGGGCGGAGGACAAGCTCGACGAGCTCCGGAATAAGGCCGCGCAGCGCGCCACGCCCGAGCTCCGCGAGGCGGGCGAGACCGAGGGCAAGCTCGCCGACAAGGCGCGCGAGATCGGCAAGAAGGGCCGCGACCAGGAGGCGCTCCCGCCGTCGGCGCTCGAGGCCCTCGAGGGCGCCGAGCAGGCCGCGAAGGAGGCCGCGAGCGCGCTCCGCCAGGGCGACGCCGAGAAGGGCCTCCAGCGCCAGCGGGAGGCGCAGCAGAAGCTCGAGATGGCGAAGGACGCGCTCGGCGACGGGGAAGGCGAGCGCGGCGACGGCGACGGCGACCGGGAGAGCCAGGACCACGCCGAGATCCCGAAGGCCGACGCCCACAAAGGGCCCGAGGAGTTCCGGAAGCGCGTCATCAAGGGCCTCGGCCAGCCGAGCGGCGGGCGCCTCAAGGACGCGGTCAAGCGCTACGCCGAGGGTCTCCTCCGATGACGAAGCTCCCTCTGCCGCGGACGCTGCTGCTCGCCGGGCTGGCCACGTTGCTCGCCCTGCTCGGGCCGGCGCGCGCGGGCGCCGACGTGGACGACCCGCACGGCTATGCGGGGCGCGCCAACGACTTCATCGTCGCCGCCGAATACGACAAGGCGCGCGCCGAGCTCGCGAAGGCCGACGCGAACAGCCCCGCGGTGACGCTCGCGAAGGCCCGGCTCGCGCTCTACGAGGAGGACTGCGACCTCGCCGCCGCGCTCCTCGGCCGCTCCGAGGTCGCGCAGCTCGACGACGGGCCGCTCGTCGCGGACGTGGCCCGCGGCTGCGCGCGCGTGATCGCCGGCACCGTCGTCACGAAGGACGAGGCGAACGGGGTGGTCCTCCGTTACCAGGACGAGGCCGACGAGCCGCTCGGGCCCTTGCTGGTCGCGACGGTGCTCGCGGCGCGCGCCTCGCTGGCCCGGGATCTCGGCGTCGAGTGGAAGCGCCCCACGCGCATCACCGTCGTCCGCGATCTGCTCTCGCTCAGCGCGATGACCGGGCTCCCCTACAAGGCGGCCCAGACCACCGGCACGGTCGCGGTCGCCAAGTGGGGACGCGTCACCCTGCTCTCGCCGCGCGCGAGCCACCACGGCTACCCGTTCCGCGACACGCTCGCGCACGAGATGACCCACCTCGCGATCGCGCAGCAGTCCTACGACCGCGCGCCGCTCTGGCTCCACGAAGGGGTCGCGCGCCGCGAGGAGGTCCGCTGGCGCGAGCCCGGCGTCTTCGATGATCGCCCCTCACCCGAGAGCATCGTGCTCCGCGGCATCGAGATGAAGCTCGATCTCGCGCTCGACAAGCTCGGACCGTCGATCGCGATGTTGCCGAGCGCCGACGCGGCGATGGTGGCCTTCGCCGAGGTCACGAGCTTCATCAAGTACTTCGTGGAGTCGTCGCCCGACGGCGCCCTGCCGAAGCTGCTCGTCGCGCTGCGCAACGCGAAGACGCCGGACGAGGCGCTCGCGAAGGTGAGCGGCGAGACCCTCGCCCAGTGGGACGTGAAGTGGCGCGCCCAGCTCGGCAAGCACGCGAAGGAGCCGCTGTCCGCGATGTTCGGGCTGGGGGCGCCGCCGCCCGGCCTCGGCGATTCGCGGGAGCGCTCGCGCCTCGGCGAGCTGCTCCTCGGGCGCGACCACCCGACCGAGGCGCTCGGCGAGCTCGACAAGATCCCGGAGAGCATGCTCGCCGACCCGAGCCTCCGCTACATCCGGGCGCGCGCGCTCGAGGGCAGCCCCGCGCATGGCCCGGCGAAGGCCGAGGCGCTCGTCGAGGACCCGAAGGCCTGGATGACGAGCTACGGACCGTGCTGGGCGATCCGCGGGCGGCTCGAGGCGGGCCGCGGTGACGGCGCGGCCGCCGAGACGTCGTTCGCCGAGGCCATGGCCCACGACCCGCTGGGCGTCGAGGCGGCCTGCCGGAGCCTCGAGCAGGCGCAAGCGCCCGGGGCGCCGAGTACGCCCTTGTGTGACGCTGCACGGCGCCGTGGGGAACCTGACCTCGGCCGTGAGTGATGTGTCATGACGCGATGCGCGGAGGCGAGCGGGGAAGTGAGAACGCGCGTTGACCTTCGTGCGTTTGCCCCGGCATAATCCGTAAGCGGTCGGATCTCCCTTCAGAAACCGTCGCCTACGCAGAGCCCGATGACCGCGATCACGTACGCCACCGCCCAGATCCTCCGCATGTTGCCGCGGACCAGGATCACGCGCGCCATGGGGCGCCTCGCCGATTACGCCTGGCCCGCGCCCGTCGGCCGCGCCGTCGTCAACGCCTACTGCAAGGCGTACGACGTCGAGCTCGACGAGTGCCTCAAGCGCGAGGGCTTCTCGAGCTTCGACGAGTTCTTCACGCGTGCCCTGCGTGACGACGCCCGCGCGATGCCGCCCGATCCGAACGTGCTCGTCAGCCCCGCCGACGGTCGCATCGACTCGATCGGCCCGGTCGACGGCCGCAAGTTCCGCGTGAAGGGTCGCCCCTACGAGGTCGCCGAGCTCGTCGGTGACGAGGCGGACGCCGAGCGCTACGCGGGCGGCCAGGGCTGCGTCGTCTATCTCTCTCCCCGCGACTACCACCGCGTGCACTCGCCGGTCGCCGGGCAGATCACGATGGTCCGGTCGATGCCGGGCGACTACTACCCGGTCAACGCGATCGGCGTGAAGCACGTGGAGCGCCTCTTCACGCGAAACCGCCGCGTCGCCATCACCATCGACACGCCCGAGGAGTCGGGCTGGGGCCGCGTCACGATCGTGATGGTGGCCGCGATGGTGGTCGGTCGCATCACGGTGAGCGGCCTCGACCAGCGCGACGTCGAGATCGGCAACCATCCGTACCGCCCGGCGCTCGACGTGGCGCGCGGCGACGAGATCGGGATCTTCCGGCTCGGCAGCACCGCCGTCGTGTTCTTCGAGCCGAAGGCGAAGGTGAAGTGGCTCGTCGGTGAGGGACCGGTGCGCTTCGCCCAGCCGTTCGCGGCTCACGAGGAGCGATGAGCGACGGGCCCGCCAAGGCGACGTCGCGGCCGCCGGGGGCCCCGCCGCTCGACGACATCATCCTGGACACGGGGTTGGCCGACACGGGGTTGGCCGAGACCGGGCTCGACGCCGCGGCCCCGGGCGACGCCGGCGTGAACGAGGACGCGCCCGAAGGCCGTACCTCGCAGCGCCCGGCGCCTCGCGACCGCAGCTCGAACCGCGTGAAGGCGGCGGACCCGGCGCGGAAGCGCTCCAAGCTGACGCTGCGCATCCCGGACGACGAGGTCTCGCGTCCCCAGCTCGCGGATTCGCACACGCCGCTCGGGGGCGTACCGGTGGCCACGAGCACGAGCTCGAGCGCGCCGAGCGTGCCGGTGGAAGCCGACCCCGATCTCGCCCCGGTCCTCCCGCAGCGCATCATCTCGGTGAACCCGCCGCCCCCCGGGGATCTCGATCCCGACGACACGCTCGTCCTCTCGCGCGAGGAGCTCGAGGCGCGCGGGCGCCTCCTCGATCTCGACGTCGACGGCCGCCCGGCCCCCGGCATCGATTCCGGGCCGCACGAGGCAGGCTGGACGCCGTACCAGCCCATGGTCGTCGACCGCTCCGACCTCCCGCCGGCGCGCAGCAACACGCTCCCCGGCATCGACAGCGGCACCGGCCTCGGCTTCGACGGCCTCCGCGACGCGCCCGCGATGGCTCGCATCCCCATCCGCGATCCCCAGCGCACGATGATCGACGAGGACGGCATGTCGGCGATGGCCCTCATCCGCCAGCAGCACGACGGTCCCGCGCCGGTGTCCGAGGACATCCCGATCGACACCGACGAGGACGAGAGCGCGCGCGGCTTCGAGGACGCGGCGACGAACCCGCGACTGCCGGCGTCCCTCGACTCCGAGGAGATCAAGCTCGAGGACGGCGAGCGCCTGACCGACCCCGGCGAGGTGGCCGAGGTCGACGCGGACGACCTCGTCAGCATCGAGTCGATCCCGATCCCGCAGAACGCTCCGCCGCCGCTGAAGGGCGGCAAGAGCACGCCGTCCGCGCCTCCCGTCGCGATCACCGCCGCGTCGCTGATGGCCGGGATGCCGGTCGTCCCGCCGCCGCCGATCTCGTCGCCCTTCAACGTCGGAGCTGCTCCGCTCGGTCCGAGCGCGCTCACCCCGGTCGCGCCCGCGGTCGCCGCGCGCATGCCGTCGGTCCCCGCGCCGGCGCCCTCGCCGATGGGCGGGATCCCCGCGGGACCCGCGAGTGGTCCGGCGCTCTCGCCGCCTTCCGGGCCAGTCCCGCCGCCGGCGCAGACGAGCACGCCGAAGCTCGAGCTCTCGCTGCCCGATGCACCCCCGCCGGCCCCGGGGCTCGCGGCGCGGACGCCGGGGCGTCGCCAGCAGTCGTTCGGAGGCTACAGCGCGAACGTCGGGGCCCTCGCGCCGCCGCCGATGAGCGAATCGGCCGCGAACCGCAAGAAGGTGCGCCCCTGGTGGGAGGACCTCTTCAACGACGACTTCATCCGCACGATGGCGAAGATCACCGACGGTGACATCGCGCGGGAGTCGAGCTTCATCGAGGAGAGCCTCGGCTGCGAGGCCGGCGCGACCATCCTCGATCTCGCGTGTGGAACGGGTCGTCACGCCGTGGAGCTCGCGAGCCGCGGGTACCAGGTGGTCGGCTTCGACCTGTCGCTCGCGATGCTCGCCCGCGCGTCCGACGAGGCGCAGGACCGCAAGCAGAAGATCAACTTCGTGCAGGGCGACATGCGCGAGATGACGTTCGACGAGACGTTCGACGGCGTCTTCTCGTGGAACACGAGCTTCGGCTACTTCGAGGACGAGAAGAACGCCGCGGTGATCGCGAAGGTGCATCGGTCGCTCAAGAAGGGCGGCCAGTTCCTCCTCGACGTCATCAACCGCGACAGCATCATCCGTCAGGCGCCGTCGCTCGCGTGGTTCGAGGGCGACGGCTGCATCTGCATGGACGAGATGCAGATCGACTTCATCACGAGCCGCATGAAGGTGAAGCGCACCCTCATGATGGACGACGGGCGCACCAAGGAGATCGAGTACTCGATCCGCATCTACTCGCTCCACGAGCTCGGCAAGTTGCTCCACGACAACGGCTTCCGCGTCGCCGAGGTGAGCGGCGGCATCGGGACGCCGGGCGTGTTCTTCGGCTGCGAGGCGCCGCGCACCCTGATCCTCGCCGAGAAGCGCTAGAGCGCTCGAAGCGCGTGCGCACCCTCATCCTCGACGGGGAAAAGGTACGGTCCACCGACGATTACGCGGTCGTCGCGAGCGCGCACGCCGAGGGCAAGACGTTCTGGATGGAGCTCGACGAGCGCTGCGAGCTCGGGACCGCCTTTCTCGCCGACACGCTGAAGCTCCACCCGCTCGCCATCGAGGACGTGTGGAACGACGTCGGGATCCCGAAGATCGAGGACTTCGACGACTATCTGCAGGTCGTCATCCACGGCATCCGCGAGGACGACCGCGCGTCGAAGGACGTGCCGCTCGCGCTCGCCGAGCTCGACCTCGTCATCGGGAAGACCTGGCTGGTGAGCCATGCGCACGACGAGCGCGCGTGCGCGATCACGCCGACGCAGATCGAGGTGCAGCGAAACCCGAAGCTCCTGAAGAAGGGCCCGGCCTGGGTCGCGCACGCCATCCTCGACCGCCTCGTCGACGAGTACCTGCCGGTCATCGAGCGGTTCGACGAGCGCATCGAGACCATCGAGACGACGATCCTCGAGGGGAACGTGCACAGCGACCGCGAGGTCATCCCGCACATCATCCGCATCAAGCGGAGCCTGCAGATGCTCCGGCGGACGACCATCTACCAGCGCGAGATCCTGCTGCGCCTCGCGCGCTCCGAGTTCGACGAGATCCCGCGGGACCTCGGCCCCTTCTATCGCGACATCTACGATCACTTCGCGCGCGTCACGGAGCTCGTCGACAGCTACCGCGAGCTCGTGACCGGGCTGCTCGAAGCGCAGTTCAGCATGCAGTCGAACCGCATGAACCTGATCATGAAGCGGCTCACCATCACCTCGACGCTGATGTTGCCGCTGTCGCTCATCGCCGGCATCTACGGCATGAACTTCAAGCACATGCCCGAGCTCGAGTGGCTCTACGGCTACCCGTTCGCGCTTTGCCTGATGGGCGCGATCGGCGTGGGCATCCTGCTCTTCTTCCGCTCGAAGCACTGGCTCTGACGGCCAGTCGCGGGCGCCTCAGTTCGAGGCGAGCTCGCGCGGGGGCGCGTCCTTGCAGCAGCGCGTTCCCGTCTCGGCCCCGTTGTAGACGTCGTTGTGGCCCACCTGGAACTGGCGGCACGCGTGCCGGCTCGGGATCCACCAGGAGCCCTTGAGGACCTCTTTCCAGCCCATCTTCGAGCCCTGTCCCGGGCCGTCGGCCTGGGCCCACTCCTCGACGTTGCCGGCCATGTCCTGCACGCCGAACGGGCTCGCGCACCGCGCATGCGAGGCGACCTCGGCGCGGTGATCGACGAGGCGGCCGACCTTGCCGATGCCCTCGGTGATGTCGGTGTTGCACGCGTTCGTGTCGCGCTCGAAGCCGTAAGGGTAAGGCCTCATCTCCTCGCCCTCGCAGGCGAAGACCCACTCGCTCTCGCGGCACAGCCGGGCGCCTTCCGCCTCGCACAGCGCCTTCGAGGACGTCCACGACATGAAGTGGCGGGGGAGCTTGCCGCCCTCCTCGGCGCGCTCGGTGGCGTCGATGCAGAACCGCTTGTGGACGCGCGCGCCCTTGCAGACCGAGGGCTGCGCGTACCGCTTGCAGCGGAAGTGTGCGTAGCGGCTGCTCGGCGGATCCATCCATTCGAGGCACGTCTGCTCGGCATCGGGGCACGACTCGCCGTCGACGAGCACCATGCCCGTGGGACAGGCGGCAGCGTCGTCGCGCGCCGGCGCCGTCTTCGCGCGCGCCGCGCCCTCGGCCGCGACGTCCGCCGGTACCAGCGTCCCGAGCTGCAGGGACGCCGTGCCGACCTCCTCGCCCGATGCGCGGGTGCAAGCAACGAGCGCCCACGCGGCGGCAACGACGATCCAGCGCGCGCGGGGGTACTGCATGAGGCGCCGGGGGTACACCGACTCTCCTCACGCGAATACCCGGAAAAGCGGGCCTGAACATGGATCCAGGCGGAAAGCGCCCGGGAAACTTGGAGCCGCCGCCCCCGAGCGGCATCGTTTTGTGGTGGCAACGGTCTCGCGCGGTCCTCTGGTCCTCCTGATCGCGGTCACGGGCTGCGCTGCGCCACCCCCGCCCGACGCCGCGTCTCGCGCGCAGCCCGCCGCGCCGGCGACCGCGG
>JAQBQL010000045.1 GCA_028287035.1 Labilithrix sp.
ACGACCGGCCGGGGCGTCGCCGTCGTGGCGCTCGGCGAAGGCGCGAGCGACGAGGCCTTTGCCCTCGCGCGCGCCGTGTACGGCAGCCGGCTGAGGCCGCCCGCGCTCGACGAGGTGCGCGCGCGCGTCCTGGCGGGAGCGCCGCCGCCCGCGAACGCCTCCCGCGAGCTCCGGGACCTCGCCGAGATCCGGGCCAGCATCGCCGGCGACGACGCGCCCGGCCGCCGCCTGCTCGCCGGTCTCGCGCAGCAGGTCGGCGCCGAGGCGCTGCTCGTGGTCCGCGCGGAGAGCGCGCCGCGCGGCGAGGCGTCGCCCCCCGCCGACGCGGGCGCCGACGACGCGGGGAATGCGTCTCCGGCGCGCGCGGTTGTGGCTCGTCTCTTCCTCGTCGACGGCGCCGACTTCGACGCCGCGCGTTACGCCCCCGACGCCGCCCCCGACTCCGCCAAGACGCCCGCCGCATGGAAATCGACCGTCACCTCGCTCGAAGGCCGCTTTCCCGCGCGATCTCGCGAGGCTGCGCCCGCCGCCGCCACCGCTCAGGTGCCGCCCCCGGTCCCGCTGGTGGGCGAGAAGAAGTCGACGCCGTTCTACGCCTCGGCCTGGTTCTGGGGCGCGGTCGGCGGGGCGGCCCTGCTGGGCACGGCCTTCTACTTCGCGTCACGGGACACGAACGACAGCACGATCCATCTTCAGATGCGCGTTCCCCGCTGACCTCGCAGCTCGCGACGGCGGCCCGGGGCGGCGCATCGAAGCACCCACGATGACCGCGCTCTCCCGCTTGCTGCCGCGCGTGCGCTTCGTCGCGGCGCTCGTCGCGTTCCTGCTCGCGTTCCTCGCGCTCGGCGGTCCGCACGTCGGCGTGCCGGTCGCGTCCGCGCAGGAGCGGCCGGTGCCCGGGCGCCCGAGCGACGTCCCGCAGGTGGGCCCGGGCGAGGCAGTCATCCCGCCCGTGCCGTCGACGTTCCGCACGCGCGATCTCGGGTGGCTCCAGATCTCCTTCCCGCCCGAGGCGACCGAGCGGCTCGAGCCGGTCCTCCGCGAGGCGAATGCGTTCAAGGGCGACCTCGAGTCGACCCTCGGCCAGCCGGTGCTCGAGCACGTGCAGGTGCGCATCACGTCGTCGACCGAGGAGATGGCGCGGCTCGCGCCGGTCGGATCGCCGCCGCCCGCGTATGCGAGCGGCGTCGCGTACACGGGTCTCCACCTCGTGCTGATCAGCATGTTCGCGCCGGGCGGGGTCGACGGCGTCGATCTCGAGCAGGTGTTCCGCCACGAGATGAGCCACGTCGCGCTCGAGGACGCGACGCTCGGCCAGCACGTCCCGGTGTGGTTCAACGAGGGCCTGGCGGTCGGGCTCGCCGGCGAGAACCAGTTCGACCGGCAGAACGTGCTCGCGCGCGCCACGGTGTACGGCAACCTGCTGCCCCTCGATGATCTCGACCGCAGCTTCCCGCGCGACCACGCCGAGGTCGGCATCGCCTACGCCGAGAGCGCGGACGTCCTTCGCTTCCTCATGCGCCGCACCGATCACGTGCGGTTCACCGCCATGATCCGCCGCGTGCGCGAGGGACAGCCCTTCGACCGCGCGCTCGGCGACGCGTACGGCTCGGACCTGCGCAAGCTCGAGTTCCAGTGGCGGACCGAGGCCGAGCGGCGCTACTCGATCTTCCCGATCCTCGCCGGCGGCGGCATCATGTGGGTCGCGGTCATCGGCGCGCTCGGGTGGGGCTGGGTGAAGAAGCGCCGGCGCGCGAAGGCGATCCTCGCGCGGTGGGCGACCGAGGATGCCCTCGAGGACGCGCTGCTCGCTCGGCGCGCCGCCGAGGCCGCCGAGGAGTCCGACCGCGATCTGGCGCGCCTCAGCATGCGTCCGCCGCGTGCCCCGACGAAGTTCGAGCACGACGGCGACTGGCACACCCTCCACTGAGGGCGGCGGCTACTGCGGGAGCGGCGGGGGCCGATGCGGCGTGTCGAGCGTCTCGATCTCGCCCTCGTCCACGAGCTCACCGTTGCCCGTCCGGCGCTCCTCGTCGGGCCAGCCGCCGTTCGGAGCCGCATCCGGATCGATCGCGCTGAGGTCGAGCGGCTCGCGACCGCCGTTCGGCGGCGCCACCGACGCGCTCGTCACGAGGTGCACCTTGGCCGCGAAGGCGTCGAGCGCGGCGAGCAGCGCCTCGGGCGCCGTCTTCGCGAGGATGCTCTCCCAGCCTCGGGCCGCGACGATGCCGGCCGGCGACGCGTCACCCGACGCGTGCACGCCCTTGATCCACGCGGTGATCTCGTCCTTCGAGAGCGTGTCGCAGACCGCGTCCGTGCCGCGCACCTTGCCGCCGCGACCGCTGACGTTCTCGAGGAACCACGCGTCGTCGACGAGGTGCATGGCCCGCGCGGTGGCGAGCGCCTTCTGCACCGCGGCGTTCGGGAGCGCCGCGCCGCGCCAGAAGGTCCACCACTCGTCGAGCGGGACGTAGTCGACGACGGTCTCGGGGCCGAGCCCGCCCTCGAACGTGGGCGCGTCGAGATCGCCCGCCTCGAGCGCGTCGAGGACCACCGCCTTCACGCGCTCGTCGTCGTCGCGGAGCGCCGCCTTCAGGCCGCGGATGCGCCAGCCGGCGATGACCGGGCCGCGCACCTCGGGCGGCAGGTGCACGAACAGGCGATCGACCGTCGCCGCGGCGCCGCTTCCGGTGCGCGGGAAATAGTAGTGGAGAAACTGCTCGGCGTTCCGCACGCGCCCCTCGGGCGTGCGGCGATGCTTCTCGATCTCCAGACAGAAGGCCGATAGCGCCAGGGCGCGATCGTTCCGCGGCTTCATGCGGCCAGCCTATCGCGGTTCGACGGTCGGACAGCCAGCGATGATTCGCACGTCGAGCACGTCGCCGTTCAGGACCTTCGTGCACGACGCGCCGAGCAAGGTCACCTTGCTGCCCTCGATCTTCCAGCCGTTGACGGGGTCGGCGGCCACCACCTGCTCGTCGAAGTACACGTTGACGCGGTCGGGCTGGGCGGGGGCCTCCTTCAGCGCGAACTCGCACGTGGCGGTGATCTGCGCCGCGATCTTCTTGAGGGCCAGCAGGAGCTCGTCGTTCTTCGAGCTCGCCACCGCGTAGTACTTCGTCGTGCCGGCCTTCGCGGTGCCGGCGGTCGTCGCGAGCTGGTTCAGCAGCGCGGCGTAGGTGGCGGTGCCGGGCAGGCCGACCACGTAGGTCGGAAAGCCGGCTGCCTTGAGGGAAGCGACGGCGCTGATGGTGTTCGCCGCGTCGAGACACGATTCCGGGAAGCCGGCGGGCCGCGCGCAGCAGTTCGTCGGGCCGGCCGCAGGGCACCCGTCGACCGCCTCGATGTTGGGCATGCACTCCGACACCGCGCACGTCGCCGTCGCGTCGCAGTTCGGGCCGCCGTCGGTGGCGAGGATCACGAACGTCTTGCCCGGCGCCTGCTTCAACGAGGCGAGCACCCCGCGCAGGGCGGCGGCGGTGGGCGTGCCCCCGTAGGGAACCTGCGTCGTCTTGCTGAGCAGCTTGCGCGTCGTCGGACCGTCGTGGCCGGGCGGATCCCCGGGGCTGATCGGCAGGACCTCGACCGCCGGCGCGCACGACTCCTGCGCGAACCCGGGGAAGACCGTGGCCCCGAAGTTCGCGCGGGGTCCGAGGCCGCGGAGGATCTGCGCGACCACCCCGCGGACCTGCGTCCACTTGTTGTCGTCGGCCATGCTGCCCGAGCGATCGAGCACGAAGTAGAGGTTCGGAGGATCGGTGAAGAGCTGCGCATCGACGCAGTCGCAGTAGCCGCCGCTCTCCTGCTCGCCGCACCCCGGCAGGGCGACGCTCGCGTCCCCGAAACCAGGGCTGCCGCCGCTCACCGCTCCGCCCGACGTGCTGAACGAGTTGGTCGGCTTCGGCCGCTCGTCTCCGCATGCGGCGAACGCGAGGAGCGTCAGGATCGATCCCGAGAGCACCGCGGCGGTCCTGACGTGGCGCTTCATCGCTTGGAAAAAAGTAGCAGAACGGCCGCCCCCGGCGACATAACGGTGACCGCTACACGGTTTCGTCGCGAGCAGCCCCGTTGCCTTCCTCACCCCACTTCGGCCACCCCCGCCTGGCGACGCTCGCGCAGCGGGCGCGCGCGGTCGTGCTCGTGATGCTGTGCCTCGTCTTCGTGGGTAGCTGGCCGGGGTCGGTCGTCCGGCCGCTCGTGATCGAGCTCACGGCCGCGCCGCTGCCCGACGATGCCGGAGAGCGCGACGGCACCCTCGACGTCGTGGCGCGTCCGGCGGGTGACCCGGGCTCGGCGCTCGTAGGTGTGCGCGTCCGCGCCTTCGCCATCCTCGAAGGGCGCGCGTACGCCGCGGGCGAGGCGACCACCGGCGCGGACGGACGCGCCTCGCTGACCCGGCTTCCGCACGGCGAGCACTGGGTCGTCGCCGAGCAGGCGGGCCGCGCGCGCGCCTCGCAGATGGTGGTCATCGTCAGCGGACCGAGGCGTCTCGACCTCGAGCTCGGCGCCGAGCACACGCTCGACGTCGAGGTGCGGACCGAGCAGGGCGAGCCGATCGCGGGGGCCGAGATCGAGGCGCGCGGCCCCGATCCCTTCCCGGTCGGGGCGCGGACCGGCCCGAGCGGGAAGGTCACCGTCGAGCGCCTCGGCGAAGGCCCCTACGAGGTGACGATCCGCGCCGGGGGCTTCGAGGAGATCGTGCGACGCCGCGTACCGGAAGGCGCCGTGCTCGTCGTGACGCTCGGCAAGCAGGGCGCGCTGCTCGTGAAGGTGGTCGGCGCGGCGGGCGAGCCCGTGCCCGACGCACGCGTGCTCGTCGCCTCGTCGTCGCTGTGGCCGGCCCGCGTCACGCAGACCACCGCCGACGGGACGGTGCGCATCGGGGGTCTCGAGCCCGGCTCGTACGCGCTGCGTTCCGTGCAAGGTACACGTGTGTCGCCGATCGAGCTCGGCATCAGCGTGGCGAAGGGCGAGGAGAAGGCGCTCGAGCTGCGCCTCGCGCCAGGGATGATGGTGACGGCGCGCGTCGTCGACGCCCTCGACGAGGACGGTGTCGGCAAGGCGCGTGTGACGCTCGCCGAGGGCGGCCTCTCGCCGTTCCCGATCGAGGGCCTCACCGACAAGAAGGGGCTCGTGGTGCTCGGTCCGGTGGCGCGCGGCGCCTCGTCGCTCGCGGTACGCGCCGACGGCTTCGTGGCGAGGGGCGCGGTCAGCGTCGAGGACCCGCCGCCGGCCGAGGTGCGCGTCGCGCTCGTGAAGGGCGGGACGCTGACGGGGCGCGTGGTCGACGCGCGGGGCTACGCCATCGACGGCGCCACAATCCGGGTGGTCGGCACCGACCTCGAGGGCATGCCGATCGACGAGGACCCGCAGCGGTCGTCCTTCCGCGACGCGCACTTCGAGGCGGCGCTCGGCGGACCGAGGCCGCTCGTCCTCGCCGGCGAGCTCGGCGTGATGCCCGGCCCCGTGCCGGCGATCCCGCACGGACCGGCGCTGTCGTTCGGCGGCGCCGCGCCCTCGGCGGGCGCAGGGAAGGGGGAGGCCTCCGAGCCGTGGGTCTCCGGGCGAGACGGCACGTTCGCCGCGAAGCCCATCCCCCCGGGCCGGGTCCGCGCGCTCGTGCGGCACCCCCAGTACGTCGAGGCGATGAGCGAGGTGGTGACGCTCGCCTCGGAGAAGGAGGCGAACGTGGTCGTCGTGCTCCTGCGCGGCGGCACGCTCGAGGGCAAGGTGGTCGACGCGCGCGGCCGCGGGGTCTCCGGAGCGCGCGTGACGGCGCTCGCGTCACGTGGCTCGCTCGAGCGACAGACGCGCGCCGGCACCGACGGCTCGTTCGCCTTCGCCGCGCTGCCCGAGGACGTCACGCTCCTCGTGTCGCGCGAGGAGGACACCGGCCAGGCCGCGGCGCGCCTCGAGGTCCGCGTCCCCGAGGCAGGTCGCCGCTCCGTCGAGATCACGCTGCCCGAGGCGCGGCCTCCGCTGCCCGTGAAGGTGAGCACCGAGCGCGGCGCCGCGATCGGCAACGCGCAGGTCTCCGCGGTGTCGCTCGACCCGGGCGAGGCGCTGCGCGTGACGGTCTTCACCAGCGACCGCGGCGAGGCCGAGCTCGCGAATGCACGGGGCCTGTCGCTCCGCGTCGAGGTGCGGGCGCCCGGGCGCGCCGCGAAGGTGGTGACGACCACCCCCGACACGGCGTCGCTCGCCGTGGAGCTGGAGGCCGCGGAGAGCGTCACCGGCGAGGTCGTCGCGAACCGCCGCGAGAGCATCGAGGACGCCGACGTGTCGCTCCAGACGGAGCTCGGCACGCGTCACGCGCGCACCGACAAGGACGGCGTCTTCCGGATGAGCGACGTCGCCGCCGGGCCGGCCCGGCTCCGCGTGCGCGCGAAGGGCCGCGCGCCGGTCACCCGCGACGTCGTCATCGAGCGCCGCGGCGGACGCGCGAACGAGCTGCCGCGCCTCGAGCTCGCCGAGGAGGGCGTCGTCTCGGGAACGGTGCTCGACGGGCGAGGCAACCCGGTGGCCGGCGCGCGCGTCGCGAAGGACGCCGTGCCGACGTACCTGCCGGTGCAGGGTCAGCCGACCGGGATGGCGACCACCGACGGCCGCGGGCGCTTCGTTCTCGGCGAGCTGCCCGAGGGAGCCGTGACGCTCGAGGCGTACTCGCCCGAGCTGGGCCGGACGCGGCTCGGCGGCGTGCGCGTCCTCGCGGGGCGCACCACCGACGCGGTGAAGATCGTGCTGAACGGCGGCGAGGCGGCGTCGGCCGAGCCGCTCACGACGGGCGGCGTCGCGGTGACGCTCGGCGAGACGGTCGCCGGGCTCGAGCCGTCCGAGGTCGTGGTGGTCGCCGTCTCCGAGGCGAGCGAGGCGGAGCGGGCCGGCCTCCAGCCGAACGACCTCGTCCTCGAGGTCGGCGGGGTACGCGTCCACGCCATCGGCGATGCTCGCGCGCGCCTCTCGGGACCGGTCCACGACGACGTCGTCGTGAAGGTGCGCCGCGGCGAGCGGCTCGTCACCCTGCGCGTGCCGCGCGAGCCGGTGCGGCGCTAGTCCTTCTGCTTCGCGAAGACGATGCTCCGGCCGTCGCCGAGCTTCCAGGTCATCGTCTTGCCGTCCTCGGCGAACGCGAAGGTCTCCTTGTTCGCCGCTCCGTCGCGCTCGGTGTGGAGGACGAGCAGCGTCTTCGACTCGTCGTCGACGACGTACGGGGAGGCCTGAGACCGCGGCGCGCCCGGCGCGTTGATGCTGATGGTCGCGCCCTTGGCGACGATCTCGGTCTGCGTCGCGAAGGCGTTGGACGCGTCCTGGACGCCCGCCGCCACACCGTCCGCGCGCGTGCCCTTCCAGCGCCCCTCGAGCTTCGCCGACCCGGCATGCCGGCACGCGGTGAGGCCGCCGGCCAGCGCGGCGGTCAGCGCCGCCACGAGCGCGATCTCGACGGCCACCGGGAAGCTCCGCACCACCCGCCAGACTACCCCAAGTTGAGCTACGGTTGCCCGCGAAGTGGCAGGCTCCAGCGCCAGACCCAAGGATCCGTTCGACCTCGCGGGGACCACGCTCGAGGGGCAGTACCGCATCGACGAGGTGGTCGGTGAGGGCGGCTTCGGCGTCGTGTACCGCGGCTGGCATCTGTCGCTCGAGCAGCCCATCGCGGTGAAGGCCCTCAAGGTGCTCGCCGACGACCGCGCGATCCAGGACGCGCTCTTCGCGAAGTTCAAGGACGAGGCGAAGCTGCTCTACACGCTCTCGCAGGCCTCGCTCAACATCGTCCGGGCGATCGACTTCGGCGCCACGACCTCGCCCAACGGGCTCTGGGCGCCCTACATGGTGCTCGAGTGGCTCGCCGGCAAGTCACTCGCCGACGACCTCGCCGAGCGGCGGCGACGCGGCCTCCGCGGGCGATCGATCGACGAGGCGATGGCCATGCTGGAGACGGCGGCCGAGGGCCTGACCGTCGCCCACCAGCGCCGCGTCGCGCACCGGGACATCAAGCCCGCGAACTTCTTCATCCTCGATCAGGTCGGCCCGCCGAAGGTGAAGGTCCTCGACTTCGGCATCGCCAAGGTGGTGCGCGACAACGAGCTCCCCGGCACGCGGAGCCCCTTCTCGTCGTTCACGTGGCTCTACGCGGCGCCCGAGCAGCTCGACTCGCGGCTCGGCGCCACCGGCCTCGCGACCGACGTGTACGCGTTCGCGCTCCTCCTCACCGAGCTCCTCACCGACCGCGTTCCCGTCGAGGGCCGTGACGTCGTCGCGCTCATGAAGGCGTCCGCCGACCCGACGGTGCGGCCCACGCCCAAGCAGCGCGGCGCCGTCGTGCCCGACGCCGTCGAGCTGGTCTGCCGCCGCGCCCTCGCCGTCGACCCGAAGCAGCGTCACGGCTCGATCGGCGAGCTCTGGGAGGCGCTCGTGGCGGCCCGGCGCAGCTCCTCGATCCCCGGCGCCCGGACGCCCTCCTCCGGGGTGGTCGCCTCCGCGCAGCCGAGCAAGGGCGTCTTCATCCCGACCGGGCCGGTTTTCGCAAGCGCGCCGCCGCACGGCGCCCCGAGCCCGCCGCGGGGCCCCTCGATGCTGCCCGGGCATGCGCCGCCCGGGTACGCGCCGACCCCGCAGCCCACGTACGGGCCGCTGCCCGGCTCCGCCCCGCTGCTCCACCCGATGTCCCCGCCGCCGCTGGGTCCTCCCACCTATCTCGTCCCGCGGCGCCCGCTGCCTCAGGGATCGCAGTGGCCGCTCGCCCTCGCCATCGTGGGCATCGTGCTGGGGCTCATGTTCGTCGTGACGTGCAGCGCCATCCACGCCGCGTGCCAGTGACTCACTCGTAGCGTCCCTCGCGTCCCGTGTAATGTGCATAGAACGCACAGAGCGCGATGGCGACCACCGGCACCGCCATCGCCGGCCGGCCGACGCCGTGCGCCGCGAACGCGCCGAGCACCGCGCCGACCGTGAAGGAGGCAGCGATCGTCAGGAGCAGGAGGACCTTCGGCACCGCGGGCCGCGCGGTCACGTTCCGGCCGATGACCAGCTTGACGTGCGCGCGGCTCGAGACGGAGTGCCGCCAGTACCGGAACCAGCGCGCCGCCTCGATCCCGAGATCCGTGACGACGCCGGTGAGATGCGTCGTGCGAACCACCGCCCCCGACAGGTGCGTGATGAGGCCGTTCTGCATGCCCATCGCGGCGCAGAGGAACGACGCCTGCGCGTCGAGGATGCGCGGATGCACCCCGAGACGCGAGGACGTGAGCAGCGTGAAGGCGAGGAGGAGGAGCGCCTCCAGCGACAGCGCCACCACGTACCCGCGCGACGGCCGGCCGAGCGCGCGACTCTCGACGAGGGTGCTCACCAGGAAGGCGCCTGCGAAGAACGAGAGCAAGAGCGCGAACGCCGACAGGCCGGCCAGCGCATGGTGCTGCGCGAGGTCGCTGGCGAGGCGTCCGACGTTCCCGGTCACGTGCGACGAGAACGTGCCGATGAGCACGTAGCCCGCGGAGTTCGCGAAGCCGGCGGCGCACGCGAGGTAGCCCGCAACGAACCGGTGACGGCGCTCCGCGTGCGGACCGACGTACCCGGCGAACATCGCTAGCCCGCGATCTCGCCGGCGAGCAGGGCGTGGCGGATCTGCTCGGGAAGGCGGAGCAGCTTGCCTCGCTCGTCGATGCACGCGAGGCGCGTCATGCCCTCGGCGACGAGCGTGTCGCCGCGCGTGATGCGGTAGCCGTAGTCGAGCGACACGGTGCGGAGGAGCGTGAGCGTCGTCTCGATGACGAGGACGTCGTCGAACCGCGAAGGGGAGCGGTACTGGATGCGGGCGTCGACCACCGGCGTCTGGAGCCCGCGCGTGCTCCAGTCGGCGTAGGTGAGGTTCCGCTTGCGGAGCCAGTCCACGCGGCCCGCCTCGAAGTACACGAGGTAGTTGGCGTGGTGGACGATGCCCATCAGGTCCGTCTCGCAGAAGCGGACCCGGAGCTCGGTGCGCGTGCTGGCGCGCGCAGGGTCGACGGCGAACGGAGACGCGCTCACGCTCCGGCCGTTACCACGATCAGGGGCAGAGATGCGCGTAGATGCTGGGCGCGCAGAGGACGCCCTTGTACTTGCCGCTCTTGCCGGGCGCGTAGGCGCAGCAGATGCTCCCTCCCGAGCAGTTCTTCGCCGCGCAATCGCCGCAATGCATGCACGCTTGCCCGACGCACGGCGGCGGACCGCTCGCCGATCCGCAGCAGTGCGTGCCCGTCGGCGATCCGGCGGGCGGGCACATCGTGCCGGGCGGATCGGGGTTGCCGGGCTGGTCGGGGAACCCTGCGTCCTCGTTCTCGTCAGGCGGCGCCGCGTCCTCGACGGAGGGGCTCGACGCGTCGTCGGACGCTTCGCGGGCGTCGGGAGCGACCGACCCGTCCTCGATGAGCGAGGGCGTGGTCACGATCTTCGATCCGTCCGGATCGTCGACCGTGCGCAGGTCGGGCACGGAGAGACACGCGACCACGCACGTCGCCACGAAGCTTCCGAGGACAAAGGTCGAGCGCCGCACATCGTGACCCTAGCCCAGCGGCAGCCGCCGCGCTTGCGACGAGTTACCGCCCCGCTCATGCGCGCGCGGCACCGCGCTCCGCCATCGACTACTGTCTCGAGCGTGACCCCGCGTCGACGGCTCCCCGTGCTGCAATCCTCGCCTTCGCCGGCGCCGAAGCCGCCGGCGGACCATCCCGAAACGGATGGAGAAAGCGGCCACGATGAGGCCATTCCGTCACGCCCTCCGTGGCACTGGGTCGGCTTCGGCACCGTCGCGATCTTCGCGGCGTGGCTTCCGCTCGCGTACGTCGCCCAGGCCGTCGTCTCGCGCGTGACGACGCAGCGCTTCGGAGAGTCGGCGACGCAGAGCGACGTCGCGAACGCGATCGCCCTCATGCCGGCCGGCGAGCGCGCGCGCATCATGGCCATCATGGCGCTCCCCAACGTGGCGGCGGTCGCGCTCGCCTGCTTCGGCGGCGGCTATCTCGTCGGGCGCTTCGGCAAGGGAACCGGCGCGCGCGAGGCGGGCACCGCGGGCGCGATGACGGCGCTCGTCGCGCTCGTGCTCGCCCTCGGCAATGGCGTCGCGTCGGGCACCGCCGCGATCGTCACGGCCCTCGTGACCCTCCTCCTCACCATCGGCTTCGCGACGTGGGGCGGGCATGCGGGGTTGAAGAAGCGGAGCCCCTGAGCGGACAGCCGACCGACGGCCCGCCGGTGGGGCCAGCCCCCGGAACGTGCTATCCCGGGCGTCCGATGTTCTGCCTGCGTGCCAAGACCGACCCCGCCTGGGCCGTGGCCGCCGCGTCCGACCTCGACGCGGTGCTCGTCGACCACGCCCACTGCGAGATGAAGGCGACGACGAACGCGCTCTCGCTCGTGGTCCGGCACCCCGGCGATCTCGGACTCGTGCGGGCGCTCACCGACCTCGCGCGCGAGGAGCTCGACCACTTCCGGCGCGTCGTGGCGTTCCTCGAGCGTCGCGGCCTGCCCCTCGGCCCGCCGCCCGTCGACCAGTACGCGAGCGATCTGCGGCGCGCCATGAACGCGCTGCCCGTCACCGACGTCCCGCCGGTCGTCGACCGCCTGCTGTGCAGCGCGCTCATCGAGGCCCGCTCCGCGGAACGGTTCAAGCTCCTCCTCGACGCGCTCCCCCCGACCACCTCCGCCGAGCTCCGCGTCCTGTACGAGGAGCTCTTCGCCTGCGAGGCCCGGCACTACCGCACGTACGTCGACCTCGCGCACCAGGCGCTCCGCACCGAGTGGAAGGACGTGCCGCCCGGCGACCTCGACGCCGCGGTGGAGACCCGCCTCTCGGTGCTCGCCGAGGCCGAGGCACGCATCGTCCGAAACCTCGCCGCGCGCGACGTGCGCGCCACCATCCACGGCTGATGAGCGAAGAGCCCCTCGACATCTTCGCGCTCGATCGCGAGGTCCGCCGCGCCGCGCAGCGCGCCGAGCAGCTGCGCGCGCGCCTCGCCACCGGCACGCGGGCCGATCGCGAGCTGGCGAAGCAGAGCGACCCGTTCACGTCGCTGCGCGGGGTCGCCACGAAGACCACGTACGACGCGCTTGCCGCGCTGCAGCCGTCGATCCTGGACGTGCCACTGCGGGACGGGCTCCTCCGGTGGGTGTACGAGCTGCTCCAGGCGCGGGTCGGCCTCGATCTCCAGCTCGCTGATGCCGACACGGAGACGGAGCTCGACGCGCGTCTCACCGCGGCGCAGGCCGCAGCCCACGAGGCCGACGAGAAGGCGCGCGGGGCGACCGGCGCGGGGGGCGATGCGCGCAGCGACGACGCGCTCACCTACCGTGACGCGCTCCGCGGGATCCTCCGCGCGAAGGACGAGGGCAGGGCGGCGGCGGCCCTCGCGCGCGCCGGCGAGCTCGCGATCCGCACCGCGGCGGTGCGCAAGGAGCGCCGTCTCAGGCGGTTCGAGGCGGCACGGCGGCTCGGTCTGAGCCACCCGTGGGCGCTCGCGACGAAGATCGACGTGCGGGGCCTCGCGCAGACGTTCCTCGACGCGAGCGAGCCGCTCGCGGAGGCGCTCCTGAAGCGCGCGCAGAAGGGGAACGAGACGCCGTGGCGCGCCTCCTCCGCCATGCATCTCGGCCTCGGTCACGGGGCTCAGGCCGGCTGGCCCGCGCACCTCGGAACGCGCTGGCTCGACGAGACCTTCGGGGCGCTCGC
>JAQBQL010000290.1 GCA_028287035.1 Labilithrix sp.
CGGACCATGGTGTGTACGACGCACTCAACCTAGGGGTGGTGTTGTCCTCTGGTCGATACGTGATGATTTTAGGCGCAGGGGATCGGCTGCGGGCAGGAGCGCTTGTCAGTTTGCTGCAGTCCGCCCCGCTGAGCCGGTTCGGCATGATTTATGGTGACGTTTTCATGGAGGATCTTGCCTGTCGCTATGGTGGTGAATGGACGCTGGAAAGGTTCCGAAAACAAAATCTTTGCCAGCAAGGCATCCTCTACAGTCGCGATATTTTCCGGCTGCTCGGTGGATTCGACCTTAAGTATCCGATCCTCTCTGACTACGATTTCAACATCAGGTGCTTTGGGAATCGGAAAATTAAGCGGGTTTATGTTCCGGAAATCGTTGCGGACTATCTTGGCGGCGGACTGAGTGCCACCACGCCCGATGAAGCCTTCATGCAGGACCGCCCATGGCTGGTTCACGAGCATCTTGGACTTCCTTTGAAATTGAAAAAGCCAGCGAACATTCCCGACAAAAAGGGATTGGTGCCGGTCTCATTTTCCGAGAGGATTCTGGGAAGACGTTCGCTGACTCGCAGTTCTTGGCTGCATTGAGCAAGCATAATTTCGATCGTAACCCGTTGAGTCCTCGGTGAGAATCTAAATTCAAGACTTGCCCTTCCGTCGGAATCACTCCACAAACAGGCTTCTGATTTTCAGCCATTCTGAAGCGATTTTTTTTAAAAGAACTCATGCATACAAAAGGAATCATCCTCGCTGGCGGCGCCGGTACCCGCCTTGATCCACTTACCCGCATTGCCTGCAAGCAACTGCTCCCGATCTATGACAAGCCGATGATTTATTATCCGCTCTCCACGTTGATGCTGGGCGGGATTCGCGAGGTGCTGATCATTTCCACTCCCAAAGATTTGCCAATGTTCGAGGAGTTGCTGGGTGATGGCAAAAACCTGGGGATTCGCTTGGAATATCGCGTTCAGCCAGAGCCAAAGGGGATCGCCCAGGCGTTTCTGGTTGGGGAATCCTTCATCGGAAATGACGGGGCGACGCTGATCCTGGGCGACAACATTTTCTACGGAAAACTCAATTTCTTCCGCGATGCGCTGGCACTGGAGGATGGAGCCTGCGTGTTCGGTTACCACGTGCGTGATCCTGAGAGATTCGGGGTCGTGGAGTTTGATTCAGAACGCCGCGTGCTGAGCATCGAAGAAAAGCCGAAGCAGCCCAAGAGCAGTTACGCAGTTCCTGGACTTTATGTTTATGACAGCACAGTTTTGGATCGCGTGAAGGCCCAGAAACCTTCGCCGCGCGGAGAACTGGAGATCACGGATTTGAATAACAGCTATCTTGCGGACGACAAATTGAACGTTCGTTTGCTTGGACGCGGCATTGCCTGGCTGGACACTGGAACTCCGCAAAGCATGCTGGAGGCAGGAAATTATATCGCCACTGTCGAGCGGCAGCAGAGCTTGAAAGTCGCCTGCCTTGAAGAGGTCGCCTTCAACAAAGGGTTCATCAACGAAACTGAATTCGAAGCGGCGATCGCGGCGCATCGGAATCCCGACTACCGCGCTTACCTCAAGACTGTGTTGCTGGAAAAACGCAGCGGTCTGGTTTGAGGCAGAATGGGCGCGCGTCAGATCATCGTCATTAGCTCAACGTGGCATTCTGATCTGCGGTGAACAATAATTTCTGATACTTCGCCAGCGTGGGATCTTGCTGGATGGCTTCGTTCGCGAGCTGTCTCGCGACTTTGACCAGTTCTTGATCGCGCACAAGATCGCCCAGCTGCAATCCCGGCAGGCCGCTTTGCGCAGTGCCGAGCAGGTCACCAGGGCCGCGCAGTTTCAAATCTTCTTCGGCAACGGCAAATCCGTCGGTGGTTTTTTCCAAGACTTTCAGGCGCTCGGTCCCTTCGGGATTTTTCCCGCTCGCAACCAGGACGCACCAGCTGCGATGCTGACCGCGGCCGATCCGGCCACGGAGTTGGTGTAATTGCGCCAGGCCGAATCGTTCCGCCTCAAAGACGATCATGACTGTGGCGTTCGGAACATCCACCCCGACTTCGATGACGCTGGTGGCGATGAGAATTTTTGTTTCCGCCGCGCGGAACGCAGCCATGGTGGATGCCTTCTCCTCTGAGGAGAGTTTCCCATGAACCAGCCCAACTGGAATGGGATCGAGCCGTTTTTTCCACGCTTCGAATTCTTCTTTCGCGGCTTTGAGCTTGAGTGCCTCGCTGGCTTCGACCAGCGGGTAAACCAGATATGCCTGGCGTCCTTCGGCAACCTGCGCGCGCAGGAAAGATGCGACTTGCTTCATGTCCGGCTGCTCGCGAACGGATGTTTGGATCACGCCGCGCCCTGCTGGCATTTCGTCGATAATGGAGACGTCGAGATCTCCGTAAACGGTCATTGTCAGAGTGCGCGGAATTGGCGTGGCTGTCATGACCAGAACATCTGGAGCCACCCCTTGGCGAATGAGTTTCGCTCTTTGGGAAACGCCGAATTTGTGCTGCTCATCGATGACAACGAGGCCAAGATTTTCAAAATTTGCCTTCTCTGAAATGAGCGCGTGCGTCCCGATGACGATGTCAGGGAGCCGTGAATCCAGAAGGTCCGCTTGCAGGCCTTCCTTGCGGGTTCCGGTCCGAAGACCAATCTTCAGACCGAGCGGTTCGAGCCATTTGCGGAAATTCAAATAATGCTGCTCGG
>JAQBQL010000090.1 GCA_028287035.1 Labilithrix sp.
CGGCTCGTTCAGGAGATCGTATCCGGCGACCACCGGCCAGTCCTGGTAGCGGCTGGCGATCGCCTTCCAGAGCGCGATGAAGCGCGCCTGGTTGTTCTTCGTACGGTCCCAGAAGGCGGCTGACGTGCGCTGCTCGCCGGTCGTACCGCTGGTGCTCTGTCCTCCGGGGGCGCCGTGGAAATCGAGGATCGCGTAGATGCCGTGACGAGCGGCGGCGAGGAGCATCGCGTCGAGGAGCGCGAAGGCCTCGGGGCGATAGACGCCGGGGTGAGCGTCGCTCTCGAAGAACCAGTACACGAACGGAATACGGACGACGTTGATTCCGAGATCATGCATGCGGACGAAGTCCGTCTCGGTGATGAAGTTCTTTTGATACGTGTCCATCAGCGCCTGCGACGCGTCGGGGCGCGACAGGTTGGCGTCCATGGCGTCCCGGACCTCGCGCTCGTCGAGTGCTCCCGGGAGCTCCGTCATCCAGCTCTCGAGGAGCAGCCAGGACCCGAGGTTCGCGCCGCGGAGGGCGATCGGCGTCCGGCGCGCGTCCTTGATGAGCCCGCCGTCGGCGCGCAGCATCCCGATCCCCGGGAGCGAGGACCAGCGCGGATCACGCGAGAGCGCCTCCGCCTCCACGTCGGCGGCGGCATCCTTCGCGGCGAGCGCGGCGGCGTCGGCGGACGGAGCCGGCTCGGGCGCGTCGTTGGTGGTTCCACACGCGGCAGCGGCGATCGCCGCCCAGGCGAGCGCGCTCGTCATTCGGTTGGTCATGACCCCCGGTCAGCAAGGCTCGTACCGAGCGTGACCTGCGCCGCCGACTCGGCTCTCTCGGCATTTGCCCGCTCGTTGCGGGGCATGGACGTGTTTTTCGTCCGCAGCGCGATGCGGACCTGCGGCCTCCGAGCACGGGTGTGCTCGGCGCCAGATCCCGCTGTTTTCGCGGATCCCGGAGCGGCATACGGCTTGCGGAAGCCCGGCCCATGAAACTCTCCTCCGTCCTGTTCGTATCCTCGACGCTGCTCGTCGCCTGCGGCTCGCCAGACGCGCCGGACGCGCCCGCCGACACGACCGCCGCCTCCATCTCCGACGGCCTCGCCACCGCGACGGCGACCGCCGCCGAGGACAGCTTCACGACGAAGTACGATGACGAGCCGCGCGGCGCGCTCACCAACGTGCGCGTCGGCGCGGGCTCGCTCGATCAGCAGGCCTATCTGAAGTTCGATGTCCGCGGTATTCCCGCCGATGCGGTCGACGTGAAGGCAGTGCTGAAGCTCCACGCGCGGTCCTCCAGCTCCGACGTGGTCGAGGCTCACTCCGCGAGATCGAACGCCTGGACCGAGGCAACGCTGAACCGCGCCAATGCCCCCGGGGTCGACGCCGCGATCCTCGACAAGGTGAACGGGACGGCGGCCGGCGCCGTCGCTTCCTTCGATGTCTCGTCGGCAGTGGACGGCAACGGAACGGTGTCGTTCGTGCTGTCGGTCGCGTCCGGGTCGACCGTCGACTTCGCCAGCAAGGAGGCGGGGGCGGCCACCGCGCCGGCGCTGAGCATCACCTTCAAGCGGCGCCACACCCTCTTCGGTGCCGCCTTCCTCCCGCACAACGACGCTCGCGAGGCGGCGCTCGCCGCGCAATGGGGCGGCATGCAGGTCGTTCGCTCGTACGACTACGGAGGCGGCGCCTTGCCCTTCCTCGAGAAGTACCAGGCACAGGACGTGCGCTGGGGCGCGGCCTCCAGCTACTCGTTCAAGTACATGCCCGGCAGCGTCGTCGACGGGTCTCACGACGCCGAGATCCGCGGGTTCTTCACGGGCCTCGCGGCGGACCACCCGGTGTACTGGACGTACTGGCACGAGCCGGACGACGAGCTCTACGTCAAGCACACCTTCACGCCCGCCGCGTACCGCGCGGCGTGGGCGCACATCAAGCACATCGCCGATCAGGTCAAGGCGACGCGGCCTCACATGCGCGCGTTCGCGACGCTCATCGTCATGGAGTACTCGCTCAGCGAGCGGGGCTCGGCGACGCGGCCGCTCCTCGGTCCTGACGGCATGTACCCCGGCGACGACGTCATCGACGTCTTCGGGGTCGACGGCTACAACTCGGGCGCTCGCAAGGGCCTGGTCAACGACGCCGCCAAGCAGTTCGCGCCGGCCATCGACTTCGCGCAGGCTCACCACAAGCCGTGGGCGATCGGCGAGATCGGATCGCTCGACGTCCCCGGCAACCCGCAGGGCCGCGCGACGTACCTGCGCGAAGCCATCCGCTACTGGAACACGCGGCAGGCCCCGGTGTTCGCCGCCTACTTCGATCTGGACTACCAGGGCAACGACTACACGTTCGACGACGACGCCGCCGCGACCGCGGTGTGGCGCACGGCACTTCGTGGCGGTGACCCTTCGCCCTGAGCACCGCGGCGCTTGCAAGCGTGCGGTAGGGACCGGAGACTGTGCCCCGTGAGCAAGGACACCTCGACGCGGACGATCCACCGATCGGGCGTGCTCGTCGACCCGCTCCCGATGGTCCTGCGACCGGCGATGCCTTCGCGTCCCAAGGAGCTTCGCCTCTCGCAGGGCTCGTGCACGCTCGGGTCGGGGTCGCGCTGCGACCTCGTGATCGACGACCCCACCGTCTCCCGCCTGCACGCGAAGCTGACGCTGGTGCCCGAGGGGGTGCTCGTGCAGGACCAGGGGAGCCGCAACGGCACCCTCTACCTCGGTCAACGCATCACGACGGCGGTGCTCGCTCCGGGGACGCGGCTCTCGCTCGGCGGCGCCACGTTGATGCTGGACCTCGACGAGGAGCAGCTCGGCGCGTCGGCCGCCGCCGCGCCGCGCACCACCACGTTCCGCGGGATGAGCGGCACGACCGCGGCGATGGTCCGCCTCTTCACCACGATCTCTCGCCTCGACGGCTCGCTCGTCCCGGTGCTCGTGCACGGCGAGTCGGGCGTCGGCAAGGAGCTCGTCGCGCGCGCCATCCACGAAGGGTCGCGCGTGTGCGCCGCGCCCTTCGTGGCCATCAACTGTGGCGCGGTCTCGCGCGAGCTCATCGCGAGCACGCTCTTCGGTCATGCGCGGGGCGCCTTCACGGGCGCGGTCAACGTCCGCAAGGGCGCCTTCGCCGCCGCGGACGGAGGCACGCTCATGCTGGACGAGATCGGCGAGCTCCCCCTCGACGTCCAGCCCGCGCTGCTCCGGGCGCTCGAGACGGGCGAGACCGTCCCGGTCGGCGAGGACACCCCGCGCCGCGTCTCCGTCCGACTGCTCGCCGTCACCCACCGCGATCTCCCGGAGCTGGTGCGGCAAGGCAAGTTCCGCGAGGACCTCTACTTCCGGCTGGCGGTCGTCGTCCTCGAGGTCCCTCCGCTCCGCGAGCGGCGCGAGGACATCGCCTCGCTCGCCCGCTTCTTCGCGCGGCAGGAAGGCGCGCCCGATCTCGAGGACGACGTCATCGAGGAGCTCGCGGCGCGCCCGCTCCCCGGCAACGTCCGTGAGCTACGCAACGCCGTCCTCGCGTACCTCGCGCTGGGCAGCCTCGGGACGGCGCCGCAATCGCTTCTGCCTCCCGCCTCGAGGAGCGGCCCGGAGCCTCCGGTCCGGTTCGACGCGTCGTACCTCGCGCAGCGGGATGCCATGGTCGACGCCTTCACGCGGCGCTACCTCGCGGCGCTGCTCGAGCACACGCGTGGCAACCAGTCCGAGGCAGCACGCATTGCCGGCCTCGACCGCACCTACCTGGGCCGGATGCTCGTGAAGCTGGGGCTTTTGCGCGCCCGGTAGTACCCTCGGTGCGTGCTTGCACGCGCTTCGTTGACAGCGGCGCCGCTGGCGTTGCTCGTGGCGCTGACGCTGGTGGGCGGGCCTGCCGGCTGTCGTCTCGACTGGGACCTCGAGCCGGCACCCGCGGACACCGGCACGGCAGCAGCGGACGCAGGCGGCATCGCCGACGCGGCCGAGGAGCCCGTCGAGCGCGACGCCGGCGAGGGCGGCGCGCCCTTGAGCTGCGTCGGTGCCCTCCTGTGCACGACGTTCGACGACGGGCTGGTCTCTCCGCCCTTCGACCAGACCTTCACGAGCCCCGGTGGCTCGCTGCGCGTGACGCCCGCGGGAGCGGCGCCTCACGACGGCATGCTCTCGGTCGCGGTGCCGGTGAAGGCGAGCGCCCCATCGAACTCCTACGCGCAGTCGGCCCTCTTCACCCAGAAGCTGACCAGCGCGGCGCTCGCGTTCGACGTCCTGCCGGTCCACATCGCGAGCGGGGCCCGCACCTGCATCGCGGGCATCAACTTCAACGATGGGGCCGCCGGAGAGCGGATCGTCCGCCTCCTCGTCGGCCCGGGAGGCACGGAGCTCCAGGACCGCGGCGGCGCGAACTACGACGTCGGCGCGACGCTGCCGGGGCGGTGGTCGCGCGTGACGCTGGCGGTGACCGTCGACGGCCACGTCACGGTGACGTTCGATGGGGTGACGATCATCGACGTGACCTTGCCGGCCATCGGCACGAGCTCGGCGACGCGGGCGTTTCTCGGGATCAACTTCGTGGCGCCGGTGACGAATGCCTACGAATTCGGGTTCGACAACGTCCGCCTGGACGGAAGCTGACGCTATTTGGATATCCGCGTCCGCTAGTGTGGATACGGATTCGGCGGAGCGTGCTGGGGCAGGAGCGACGTCGACGTGGGCGGCGCGGGGCGCGTCGGAAGCGCTCGCCGGGGCCGGGGCGCGCGCGCGGATGGCTCGGCGGTCACGGCCGGCAGCGCGCCCGGAGGCGCAGCGGAGGGGCGGCTCTCGTCCGCCGCGAGACCCGCGAAGGAGCCCGCGCTCGGGCTCGGCGGTGAAGCGTCGACCGCCATCGACGCGGAGCTCGGGGGCCTCCGTCCCTGCGCGAAGTGGAGGAGGAAAACCCCGGCGCCGGCGACCACGACCGCGCCCATCGCGAGCGACACGCCGGCGCGCCAGCGTCGCGGCCTCCTCGGCGGCGGCGCCTCGTGGCTCACGCTCGTGACGGGCTCGGTGACGGTGGCGGCCGGACCGGCGCCGTCGGGCGAGCCTGCGGTGAGAGAAGCAGTCTCTGCGTGATCGCGCTCCGTGAGCGGCGGGAGGCCGCGGGCGCCCAGCTCGACGGGCGCGCTCGCGCCGCCCTCGAGCGCCTGCCGCCGGGAGGCGAGCGCAGCACCTGCCACGCGCTCCACCATGGCGCCGACCTCGGCGTGCGTGGCGACGAGGTCGAGCGCTCGCGCCCTCGCCTCGAGCTCGGTGGCCAGGGCCTCGACCGAGGGCGGGCGGTCCGAGGGCTCGCGCGACAGCGCCTTCGCGATGACGGCATCGAGCCCGACCAGCTCCGGGCTCGTCGCGCTGAGCAGCGGCGGCCGCGCGTTCAGGATGTTGCTCAGCGTCTCCACGGTCGTCGCGGCCTTGAAGAGCCGCTGGCCGGTGAGCGCCTCCCATGCCACGACGGCGAGCGCGAACAGGTCGCCGCGCGCGTCGAATTCCCGCCGCGCCACGTACTCGGGCGCGAGGTACGACATCTTTCCTTTCATGATGTCGGTGGCAGTGGGGTTCTCCTCGGAGGAGGCGATCTTCGCGATACCGAAGTCCGCGAGCCGCGCCACCCCATCGGTGCCCACGAGGACGTTCTGCGGGGACACGTCCCGGTGCACCACGCCGAGCAGCGCTCCCCGCGCGTCACGGAGCCGGTGCGCGGCGTGCAAGCCGGCCGCGACGTCGAGCACCACGCGCACCGCGACGCGGTGAAACGGCGTGCTGCCGGGATCCTCACGGTCCAGGAGGGTCTTCAGCGTGCAGCCCTCGACGTAGTCCATGACGAGCATCACCTCGCCGTCGATCTCCTCGACGTCGAGCACCGACACCACGTTCGGGTGATGGATCATCGAGGCGACGCGAGCCTCGGCCTGGAGCTGCTCGACGAGGTGTGCGTCCTCGGTGACGAAGGGATGAGGGCGCTTGATCGCCACCAGCCGTGAGAAGCCGACCGCGCCGCGGAGACGGCCGACGTAGACCGTTGCCATGCCGCCCGACGCGATCCTCGCGAGCGTCTCGTACCGTGACGGCCGCGACGCCATCAGTCGCCCCGGACGCTCGCGCCGTGCGGCGAGAGGGCCACCTTCGCGTCGGCACCTCTCCAGCGCGTGAAGAATACCCCGAGGACGCCGGTGACCAGGGCCACGCCCGCCGCGCCGAGAAGGAGCACGTTCGTGCGCTCCTCGGCCCTGACCCCCTGGTCACGATCCGCGGCGGTGCGGCTCGCGACGTAGGCGTCGTGCTTGGCGACGGTGTCGACGCCCGATGCCACGGCAACTCCGCCGAGGACCGCCGTTGCCGCGACGCCCGCCCAGAAGAAGACCGGCGAGACCCCGGACGCCCGCGCGGAGGGCCGCGGCTCCGCGGCGACTGGCGCAGGCGCCGGCCCGATCGGCGCGGCGGCAGGCGCAGGAGCAGGGGATGCAGCCGGGGCCGGCTCGACGAGGTCGACGACACTCCGCGCAGGCACGGTCGCGCGCACGACGGCGCTGCGGCCCTCGCTGGCGACGACCGCCTCCACCTCACCGGGCGTCACGACGAGCATCTGACCGTCGGACGCGCGGCGCGGACCGACGCTCGCCTGGCAGGCGCCGTGCGCGAAGCACGATACCCGCAGCATGCCGACGCGCCGGGCGAAACGGCCGCGGGCGTGCTTCGCCACGTCGGCGAGGCTTCCATCGACCGCGCGCGCTTCGGCACGCAGGACGAGCGTCATGGCGAGGACCGGATCCTCCGCCTGGGTCGCGGCGGCGAGCGCGAGCTTCAACACGAGCGGGTTGGGCGAGACCTCGTCGGCGTGCGCGAAGAGCGCGGCGGCGCGTGCGAAGTCCTTGGCCTCGTACGCCCTGGCCCCCGCATCGTACTCGGCGCGCACGTCGGCGTTCGTGGCCTGGGCCGCGGCGAGTGCCGGAACCAGCATCGCCGCCCCTGCCAGGATGAGCCCCGAGGCGCGCTGCCGCCAGGTTCGGTGCTTCGGCGTACGACGGCTCATCGCGAGGTCTCTCGACCTCGAAGACTAACCCGGCCCGGTCAGCGCGTGTACAGAAGCACGCCGATGAGGAGCGACGCGATCGCCGCGAACGCTGCCACCCACAGGCCGAGGTTCGGTGCCGGCGCCTGCGCGTGGTGAAGGTTGGGGACCGGAGAGACGCGCGGCTCCGGCTCCGGCGCCACCTCGGGCTCCTCGGTGCCCAGCACGAACGCGCGGTCCGACGTGCGCGCGAGGGCCGGCCACAGGTTGAGGATCTCCTCGCGTGAGAAGCCGAGGTACGCGAACGCCGGCTCGCGGCCGAACACCACGTCGAGGTCGGCGAGCCGGGGCGTGGGCAGCTCCGCCGTGGCGGCGACGAGCGCCTCCGCCGCGCGGATCACCGCGACCATGGCCGCCACTGCGCCGCCGACCTCGACCGCCTCGGTCCAGCGGTGGTGGAGCGCGATGACCTGCGGCAGCGGCTGCGGCATGTGCCAGCGCTTCAGCACCTCGGCGCCGAGCGCGCCGTGGTCGAAGCCGAGGATCGCCTGCTCGTCCTCGACGGACGGCTCCTCGCCGAGCGCGGTCTGCTCGATGAGCGCCTCGTAGTAGGGATCGTCGCTCTGGACGACGAGCATCGCGCCGACGTCGTGGAGGAGGCCAAGGGTGAATGCCTCGTCGGGGGAGGCCCCGATCAGCGGTGCGAGCAGCCGCGAGACGCCCGCGACGGCGAGGGCGTGGCCGGCCAGCGCGGGATGCGGCATCGTCGTGTGCTCGACGAAGGCGAGGGCAGCGGCGCCGGCCACCACCTCGCTCACCCGGCGCATGCCGAGGAGCGACACCGCGTGACGGACCGACGTGCAGCGCTGCGTGAGGCCCGAGGCCGGAGCGTTGACGACGCGCAGGATGTCCGTCACGAGCCCGACGTCGGCCTCGAGGAGGCGAGCCACGTCGTTCGCGCCCGACATCGGATTGGCGACGACCATCCTGACCTGCGCCACCACGGCCGGGAAGGCCTTCAGGCCGGCGAGCGCGCCCGCCATGTCCTTCATGCCCCGCCGCTCGCGCACGCAGGACGTATCCTGTTCTTCCAGGTCGAGTAGCTCGGTTGCCATCGTGATTACTAGCGGCCGCAGTCAGGATAAATTGATGGGTATCGTTCAGGTACGCGAGATCGTCGACACCGCGAGCATCTGCTTCGTGATCTCGAGGCCGCGCTCGTAGGCAGCCTTCGCCAGCGTGAGCTCGGTGAGCTGCTGGACCGGATCGCCCTCGACCTCGCTGGCACGCGCCGACGTGACCGCGATCTTCGAGCCTGCCATCACGTCGATTGCCGACGTGAAGCGCTCGCTCGCGAGACCCGCCTCGGTCTGGCCCTGGACGAGCTGCGTGTGCCCGGCATCGATGTTCCCGATCGCCGCGGTGATCGCGGTCTGATCGTTGCTGTTGAGCGCGTCGACGAGCCCCTGCAGGTCGCCGAGGACGTCGCGCCCGCCGGCCGCGGTGAAGGTCTTCGCGCCGCTCACGTTGGCGGGCGGCGCAACGCCGTCCATCAGGGGAATACGGGAAATGACGTCATTGCCGACGAACGCCCCCGAGGGATCGAAGGGGGCGCTGTCGGTCTTCGATCCGCCGAAGAGGTACTTGGTTCCATACTTGGTATTCGCGATACCGAGCATGTCCTCGCGCAGCGCCGATACCTGCTTGGCGAGGAGCTTGCGGGAGCTCGCGTCCATCGTGCCGTTCGCGCCCTCGACCGCCGCGGCTCGCGCCTGGGAGAGGATGTCGACGCCCGTGGAGAGCGCGCCCTCCGCGACGTCGAGCTCACCGGACACCTTGGTGGCGGCCTGGGAGCGTTTCTCGATGAGCGACAGCGCGTGGTCGGCGCGGACCTTGGCGCCGAACGCGACGGCTCCATCGGACGGCGCCGCGACGTTCGAGCCGCGGGAGGCGATCCGTGCCGCCTTGTCGAAGCGTGACGCCATCGCGCTCTGGGCGGCGGTGGCAGAGGCAAGTCGCATGTTCTCGGTGACGCGCATCAGACATCCCTCAGGAAGTTCTCGAGCAAGCTATCCGCCGTCTGGAGCACCTTCGACGCGGCCTCGAACGCGCGCTGGTACCTGGACATGTCGACCATCTCCTCGTCGAGCGACACGCCGCTCGCGTTCTCCGCCACCGAGGTCGCCAGGGCGAGGGTGTCGTCACGCATCGAACGGTCCGACTCGGCCGAGGCCTTGCGCTGCCCGACGTCGCCCGCGAGGGACGCGTAGCGATTGGCGATGGTCGCGCCGCCGAACGCCTCGGTGTCGGCAAGGAGGGCGAGCCTGGTGGCGCCCGTGTTGCCGCCCGGGAGCTCCGCGACGGAGCCCGCAGCCCCGACCGCCTTCGGGTTGTCCTTCACGGCTGGGTCGATGGCGAACGAGGCCGCCGCGCCGACCTGCGTTGCCGAGACCGAGAAGAGGTTCCGGCCCGTGACGCCGTCGGTGCCGTAGCCGGCGGCGTGCGCGGCATTGATGGTATTGCCGACGTCGAAGGCATACGCGTCGAGGTCGGTCACTGCCTTGGCGAGATCGACGTCACGCGCCTCGCGCAGGCCGCCGAGGCTGCCGTCGGTGACGCGGGAGGTGATGTCGATGGTGCTGGCGCCCTGCACGGTGACGCGCATCTTGCCGCCGGCATCGAGGTCGAGCGCGAGCGGCGAGGTGCGATCGCCCTCGACGAGCACGGCCCCCGCGCTGAACAGCGTGATGCGTCCCTGCGGATCCTCGATGGAGCGGGCGCCGAGGCGCTCGCCGACGTCCTTCACGAGGCCGTCGCGCTGATCGCGGAGGGTCGACGCGTCGATGCCCTGCGCCTTGGAGGCGGCGATCTGACCGTTCAGGGTCGCGATCTTCGTCAGCTGTCCGTTGACCTCGGAGACGACGCCGCGGGACTTCGCGAGCAGCTCCTTCGAGGTGTCGGTCAGCGCCTGCGATGCCGACGAGATGCTCCCGGCGAGCGCATCGACCTTGGCGAGCACGTCGCTGCGCACCGCCGCGTCGGTCGGATAGGCGGTGAGCGTCGTGAACGCGCCCATGAGCGAGGTGGCGCGGTCGCCGATGGTCTGCGAGGGCGGCGCGATGATGCCCTCGACGGTGACGAGGGCGGTGGCGCGGGCGTCCGCGGACGCGCGCTTGCCCCCCTGGTCGACCATCGCAGAGAACGCGAACTTGTCGAAGTTGCGCACCTCGCCGGTGAAGACGACGCCGCCGCCGACCTGGGACTGCATGCCGGCGACGCGCTTCGAGTACCCGACGGTCGTCGCGTTCGTGACGTTCTGGCCCGTGATGGTGAGGGCGCCGGTCTGCGCCATCAGGCCAGACCTTGCGATGTTGAGGAGTCCGGAGAGGCTCATGGGGTCACAGGCTCACGGAGATGCGCGCGCCCGGCGGGAGCGCCTGGGGACGACCGCGCTGGATGGCTTCGCGCACGAACTCCCGCGCGTGGGCGAGGAGCACGAGATTGCGCTTCAGGTCGTCGCGCACCTGCGCGAGGACCATGCAGAGGGCAGGCTTGTCGGCGTCACTGGCCCCGACGACGACCGCGAGGAGCGCCTCCTTCTTCTCCGACGCCGTCATGATGGTGGCGGTGTCGAGCCGGCGGATCGCTTCACGCTCGGCCTTCAGGACGGCGCGAAGCTCCTCGAGGAGGGTGTCGGGCGCCATGATCAGCCGTCCTCGCCGACGAGCTTGTCGGCGATGGCCTTCGCGTCCACCTTGAAGGTCCCGCTGCGGATCTGGTCCTTGAGCTGCTCGAGGCGCGCGGCGCCGGCGGCGAGGGTCGCGGCGCGGTCGGAGACCTGGACCGTCAGCACGCCCGTGTCGGGGGTGGCGGCGGCTGGCTTCTCGGCCGAGCCCTTGCCCACCGCTGCCTTCGTCTTGTCGGTGGCGCCCGCCTTGGAGGTGGAGGCTCGCTCGGTGAAACGCTCGTATCGATCGCTGATGCGCATGGGGGTCAGGGCTCCGGTACTCAGGGTGAGCGGCAGTCAGGCAGGAACCTTTAGGCCGAACACGTCACTTTTTTTGCGGGGGCGCGGCGGGGTGGTCAGCGTGGCCGAGGGACCGGACGATGGCCTGGCCGAGGCCGAGGCCGCCGCCCGAGCTCACGGCCGTGGACACGGCGTCGACGCCCATGTCGGCGTACTCGCCCTTGCCGGCGACCTTGGCCGTCGCGAGCATCTGCTTCACGAGGATCTGCTCGAAGCCCGCCGCCGCCTTCTTGATGTCGGCGTCGGTCTCCTTCTGCTTCTTCGTCTTCGCGGCCTCCGCCACTTCCTTGGCGGCGGGCGCGCTGGTGGCACCCGGGAGGCTGCCGAGCGAGAGGGGCGAGCTCACTGGACCACCATCTCGGCTTCGAGGGCGCCGGCGGCGCGGAGCGCCTGGAGGACGCCGGCGAGCTCGCGGGGTGACAGGCCGAGCGTGGAGAGCGCGGTCGCGACGTCGGCGAGGGTCGGCGCGGGCGGGACGTAGGCCATCGCGCGGCCGGCCTCGCTCGTGCGGATCTCGGTGCGCGGGACGATGGCGGTGCTGCCCTTGCCGAAGGGAGCGAGTGGTTGTGACACGATGGGGGTCTCCTTGATCACGATCGTCAAGCTTCCGTGCATCACCGCGACCGGTGACAGCCTGACGTCTCCACCTGCCACGATCGTGCCAGTGCGTTCGTTGATGACGACGCGGGCCCGGCGCACCGTGGTGACCTCGACCTCCTCGAGCTGCGCCATGAGCTCGACGATCCGGCCGTCGAAGCCCTCGGGCACCTTCACGCGGACCGCGCCGCCGTCGAGCGCGCTGGCGCTGCCGGCGAACTTCGCGTTGACCGCCTCGGCGATGCGCGAAGCGACGGTGAATCCGGGGGTGCGGAGCTCGAGCTTCACCGCGCCGCCCTCGACGATGTTGGCGACGATCTCGCGCTCGACGATGGCCCCCTCGGGCACGCGGCCCGCGGTGGTCGTGCCCCTCGAGACCGAGCTGCCGCTGCCGCCCTTCGCCTCGAAGCCGCCCACGATGACGCTGCCCTGGGCGACGGCGTAGGTCTTCTGGTCGGCGCCCTTGAGGAGCGTCTGGATGAGCGTCCCACCCGACAAGGATTTGGCGTTTCCGACCGACGAAACGGTGACGTCGATCTTGGTGCCCTGCTTGGCGAAGGCGGGGAGCTGCGCCGTCACGATGACGGCCGCCACGTTCTTCAGCCGCAGCTGGGACGGATCCACCTGCACGCCGAGGCGGCGGAGGAGGGACATGACGGTCTGCGCGGTGAACGGCGCGCTCACATCGTCGCCCGTGCCGTTCAGGCCGGTGATGATGCCGTAGCCGACGAGCTGGTTCTCGCGGGCGCCGCTCGCGTCACAGAGATCACGGAGCTTCTCGGCGCGTGCCGACCCTGGCGCCAATAAGGCGACCGCGAGGACGAAGAGGAAGAGGGACCACCACCGGTTTTTCACGTGCTTGTTCCTCAGAAGGGGTTGAGCGTCTCGAAGAGACGCACGCCCCAACCCTTTCGCTGTTGATCGGCGATGTCGCCGCGGCCCGTGAACTCCACCTGAGCATCGGCGATGCGCGAGGAGCCGATCGAGTTGTCCTGCGCGATGTCGGCCGGGCGCACGAGGCCCGACACGTAGAGGTGGTACTCCTCGTTGTTGATGAGGACGACCTTCGTCCCCTCGAGGAAGAGGTCGCCGTTCGGCATCTCGCTGACCACACGCACCGCGATCTTGCCGGACAGCTCGCCGGAGCGGCCGGTGTCACCGGCGCCCGCGAACGAGGACTTGCTCGCGTATTCGACGAGCTTGGCGGTGTCCATCTGGGGGTAGGCCTTCTTGAGCGCGGGAACGATTCCCACGAGGGCCGATGCACCGGACGTGCCGCTCGAGTCCTTGGCGAGGTTGGTCGTCGCGTTGCCCTTGGCGTTCGCCGCCTCGTCGATGTTGATGACGAGGAAGTCGCCGACCCGGACCGCGCGCGTGTCCTCGAGCCAGCCGCCGTGAGCGTCGCTGAAGAGCGAGCCGTTCGCCGGCTTCGCCGAGGCGCCGGTCTGCGCGTACTGGCCCGGCTTGTAGATGCGCTGACGCGGCGTGAAGGGCGCCACGTGGTTCGGGCCGCAGGCCGTCAGGAGCGTGAGGAAGGCAAGCGAAGGAAGGGTGAAGCTCTTCATGATTCCTCGAGCGCGACGGCGTGGTCCTTGTCGACGAGACGGGCGCGGACGATGCGCCCCGACGGCTTCAGCATCACGGGGAGCACGTTGCCGAGGTCGCCGTCGGCGTTGGCGACTGCGGGCATGCTCACCTCGACGAGGCCCTTCTGGATGACCAGGGTGACGCCGCCGCCCTTCGCGATGTCGGGCACGAGCGCCTCGGGCGGGATCGCGAAGTCGACGGGGACCGTGATGCGCGCGATGACCTCGCCTTCGCTGCCGAGGAAGGCGAGCGACGCCGTCACCGTGACGGGCCCGGCCTTCCGCGGGTACGCGGGGAGCTCGACGGTCACGCGGTCGTAGCCGTCCGGAACCTGGGCCGCGACGCTGCGCACGCCGGTGAACGCGATGCCCTTCGTGAGGCGGGCGGGGTCGAGACCGGCGCGCACGAGCTTCTCGAGCTCCGGGCCGGCGAGCTTCTTCACCTTGCGAGACACGCGATACTGGGGAGCCAGCTTCGGCGTCGGGCCGGTGGCGCTCGCGGCGCCGAGCGCGCGGACGACGTCGTCGCGGTCGATGGTGCGCGTCCCGCCGAGGGCGGGCGCCGGGCCGAGGTCGACGTCGGGCTGGGTGCCGACGGCGACGAGATCGTGCAGGTGCACGCGGGCCGCCGACACCTCGATGGCGTGCGGGACCGCGATCGCGGGAGCGGCGGGCGGCGCGGCGAACGCCGAAGCGGGGGCGAGGACGAGCGCGACGAGCAGGGAGACGGTCTTCATCGGAGGTCGGTCGCCTTGCGCAGCATGTCGTCGGCGGCGGTGATGACCTTCGAGTTGATCTCGTAGGCGCGCTGGGTGCGAATCAGGCCGATCATCTCGTTGACGACCTCGACGTTCGAGCCCTCGAGCGCGCCCTGCAGGATCGTTCCTCGGCCGTCCGCCCCGGGCACGCCCGAGCTCGGCTCGCCACTCGCGGCGCTCGCCGTGAAGAGGTTGTGACCCACCGCATCGAGCCCCCCCGGGTTGGGGAACGTCGCGAGCTGGAGCTGCCCGACCTGCGTCGCGGCGCGTCCGCCGGGGGTCGTGCAGCTGACCGATCCGTCCTGACCGATCGTGATGGCGGTCGCGTCGGCGGGCACCGTGATGGCGGGCTCGACGTTCAGGCCGTCGCTCGTGCAGAGGCGGCCCTGCGCGTCGACCTTCAGCGAGCCGGCGCGCGTGTAGGCGATCTCGCCGGCCTTGCGCTGCACCGCGAGGAACCCGTTGCCCTCGATGGCGACGTCCAGCGGGTTGCTCGTCTGCTGGAGGCTGCCCTGCGCGAACGAACGGGACGTCGCGACGACGCGCACGCCCGAGCCGATCTGGGTCCCCGTCGGTCCGACGCCGCCGGATGCGTTGGGCTGGGCGCTCCGCTCGTTCTGGTAGAGCAGGTCCTCGAACTCGGCGTCCTGGCGCTTGTAACCGGTGGTGTTCGAGTTCGCGAGGTTGTTCGCGATCGTGTCGAGCTTGGTCTCCTGAGCGACCATGCCGGTGGCGGCGACCTGAAGAGAGCGGAACATGCTCCGTCTGTTGCGAAGGTGATGCCAGCCCGGAGCGTCATCGCGCTGACGCCGCGGGTTGAATCAACCGCGCCCGCGGCGCGTCGGAGGAGCGCCTCCACTGTCGGGGCGCCTCTTTCCTGGAGTCGTGATGAAGAACTTTTCTTTCTGTGTCCTCGCGGTGTCGACGGCGATGCTCTCCGCCATGGGTTGTTCGTCGAGCGGCAGCTCCGCTCCGGGCGCGGACGACGGGGGCACGACGGGTGAAGGCGGCGGTTCCGCAACGTGCACGCCGGTCGCCCTCTCGGCCGTCCCCGGCGTCCCGACCGGGAGCGTCCTCGTGGACCTTGCGGTGGACGACCAGGGGGCCTGGCTGCTCGTCCGCGCCAGCAAAGGTGCCCTCTCCCTCGTGCGCCCGACGGGCGAGGTCAAGGTCCTCGAGGCGGCCGATGCGACGGCAGCGGGGCTCTCCCCGCGTTCCGACGGCAAGGTGTGCGCCGCCTGGGGCGTGAGCAAGCCGAGCGCCGACGTGCGCTATGCATGCGGCCCCGAGTTCACGGCGGTCAGCACGAACACCGGCCTGACCGTGGACGACGGCGCGCCGCTCGCCTTCCGTGACGAGCCGACCGGCGGAGCCATCCTCTTCGAGGGAAAGTTCGCGTCGCTCGATGGCATCAGCCGGGAAGGCACGAAGTTCAGGGACGCCGACGTGTCCGAGTCGTCGATCTCGTACCCGGGCGGCGTGCACGCGCTGGCGGGCGCCGGTGACGGAGCCCCGTACTGCTTCGTGGCCGACGAGGGGAGCGGCGCGGCGCCGATCGTCGTCGCGAGCTGGTCGCGGAGCGGCAGCGCGAACGACTGGGGCTCGCTCTCGCTCGACGGGAGCACGGCCGCGACGCATTGTGCGGCCGCCTTCGCCGGGCCGACGCTCGGGGTGCTCGCGACGGGCGGCGGCAAGGCGAAGTTCGCGACCGGGGTGTCGGCCGGCGGGTTCGCGGGCAAGCTCGCGCCGGAGGCGTTCGACGCCCCGGACCTGACCGTCGCCGATCTCGCCGCGGACAAGGACGGGTTCACGGTTGTCTACGGGACGAAGACCGCCGCCTTCCGCGCGGTGCGCGGCGCCTCCGGGTGGGAGGCGGCGCCCCTCCAGATCCCGGGCGGCGCGGCCCCGACCGCGGTCGCCATCGCGAAGGACGCGAGCGGTGAGCACGTCGCGCTCCAGGCCGGCAGCGCCGTCTACTACCAGCGCTCCTGCCGCTGACCGCAGGGCCGTTGCGCATTCCGCGCGTTCTCTGCGCATCCGGAATCACCCGCGAACCGGTAGCGTTCGCGTCCCCATGAACAGCACCTCTTCGCGCCTCGTCTTCCTTGCCTCGGTCTCGTTCCTCGGTCTGGCCGCCTGCGGAAAGCAGGCGGATCCGGCGCCCTCGAGCCCGCAGACGACCACCA
>JAQBQL010000126.1 GCA_028287035.1 Labilithrix sp.
CGATCGGCACCCACGCGCTCCTCGCCGACCGCATCTCGCTGCCCGAGCTCGGTCTCGTCGTGGTCGACGAGCAGCAGCGGCTCGGGGTCGGCCAGCGGCTGTCGCTCGTGCGGAAGGGCGAGCGCCCGCACCTCCTGACGCTGAGCGCGACGCCCATTCCGCGCACGCTGGCCCTCGCGATCCGCGGCGAGCTGGCGACCTCCACGTTGCGCGAGCGCCCGGCGGGACGGCTTCCGGTGACGACGGCGCTCGCCGGCGCCTCGCGCGAGGCGGCGGTGGTCGCGGAGGTCGAGGCGGCCTGCGCGCGCGGCGAGCGGGTGTTCTGGATCGTCCCCCGGATCGAGCCGGATCCCGACGACGAGGAGGACGAGGACCCGGTCGCCACCGCCGTCCAGCGGTGCGATGCGCTCACGAAGGCGCTCGCCGGGCGACGCGTCGTGCTCCTCCACGGCGGGATGAGCAGCGCCGACAAGCGGGCCGTCATGCAGGCGTTCCGTCACGGGGACGCCGAGGTCCTCGTGGGCACGACCGTGGTGGAGGTCGGCGTCGACGTGCCCGCGGCGACCCTCATGGTGGTCGAGGACGCAGAGCGGTTCGGGCTCGCCCAGCTCCATCAGCTCCGCGGACGGGTAGGGCGCGGCGCGCGGCCCGGCCACTGCATCCTCCTCCACTCCGAGCCGCTCCAGGGCGCGGCGAGAGCGCGCCTCGTGGCGCTCACCGAGCTCTCCGCCGGCGAGGACGTCGCGCGCGCCGACCTCGAGCTCCGCGGCGCCGGCGATCTCGGGGGCACGCGGCAGCACGGCGCCGAGGACGAGCTCCTCTACCTCGCACGCGGCGTGACGTACCCCTGGCTCGAGCGCCTCGAGGACGACGCCCGCGCCATCGCCGCGCGCGATCCATCGCTCGCGGCCGACGAGCACGCGGTGCTGGGCTCTCTCGTCAAGCGCTTCGCGCACGCCCTCGCGGTCCGCGAGGAGGCCGGATGAGGCGCGCCGCGCTGGCGGTCGACACGGGCGCGGTGCTCGCGGTGTGGACGCTGGCGCTCGTCCTCGAGAACCTGTTCATCGGACTCGGCTACCGGACCGAGTTCGTGGGCTCGTGGGAGATGGCGCACTCGCGCTACGCGGCGACGCCCATCGCCATCGCGATCGCTCTGCCGCTCGCGGCGCTCGTGGTCGGCGTGGGAAGGCTCGTCGCGGCGCGGCAGCTGCGCGTCCTCGCAGCCATCGCCGCGGCGGCCGGCCTTGCGGTGGGCGCGTCGGTGTCCTCGGGACGGCACCTCGCGAGCCTCGCGCTGCGGGTGCCCTTCGTGCTGCTCGTCGGGGCGGCGTTCGCCGGGCTCGCAGTGCTCGCGGCGAGCCGCGCGCCGCTCGGCCGTCCGCGCCTCCTCGCGCTTGCCGGCGCCGCGGCGGCGATCACCGCGTGGTTCGTCGATGGCCACGTGCTGCCCCATCTCTACTCCGGGTTCCACGGCGCGCTCCTCGCGGTCGCGCTCGGAGGCTCGGCGCTGATCGCGCTCCTGATCACGGGTCCGGCGTGGCGCCCCGTGACGTACCTCGCGCTCGCCCTGGGCGCCACGTGCATGGCCGCCGTCCCTCGCTCGGCCCGCACCCTGGTCGGCGACGACAACCTGCGCCGCATCCTGGCCGAGCATGCGCCGCTCCTCGGGCGCGCGGTCATGGTGGCGGCCCGCATCGCGCCGCCGCCGCCGCTCGACGACGAGGACGGGGCTGCCGCCGCCCTGGTGCATCCGTCGGCGGCGCCGCGGGCGCTCGACTGGGCGGGGCACGACATCGTCGTCATCACGGTGGACGCGCTCCGCGCCGACCACCTCTCGTCGTACGGCTACGGGCGGCCCACCACGCCCAACATCGACAAGCTCGCGGCGCGCGGCGCCCGGTTCGAGCGCGCGTACTGCCCGACGCCCCACACCTCGTATTCGGTCACGTCGATGATGACCGGCAAGTACATGCGCCCGCTGCTCGCCCTCGGCGCCGGCGAGGACTCGGACACGTGGGCCGGCTACCTGCGTCGCTACGGCTTCCGCACTGCGGGCTTCTACCCGCCGGCGGTGTTCTTCATCGACGAGCACCGCTTCCGGCGCATGAAGCAGGAGGGCCTCGGCTTCGAGTACCGCAAGGAGGAGTTCGCGCCGCCCGAGCTGCGCCGGAGCCAGATCGCGAGCTACGTGGCGGGCGCCCCGCACGACAAGCCGCTCTTCCTGTGGGTGCACCTGTTCGAGCCTCACGAGCCCTACGTGCAGCACCCCGAGCATCGCTTCGGCGACTCCGACCGGGACGCGTACGACAGCGAGATCGCCGCGGCCGACGAGGAGATCGGCGGCATCGTCGAGGTCGTCGAGAGGCGCCGCCCCGGCTCGATCTTCGTCATCAGCGCCGACCACGGCGAGGAGCTCGGCGACCACGGCGGCCGCTACCACGGCACCACCGTCTACGAGGAGCAGGTGCGGGTCCCGCTGATCGTCGTCGCGCCCGGCGTCGCGCCCGCCGTCATACGCACGCCGGTGCAGACCATCGATCTCCTTCCGACGACGCTGGCCGCGCTCGACGTGCCGCAGCCGGCGCGCGTGCGCGGCCGCGACCTCGGCGCGGTGCTCGCCGGCAAGGCGCCCCCCGGCGACGAGGGGCTCGCCTTTGCCGAGACCGACGATTACACGCTGCTCGCGCGCGGCGCCGACCGCCTCGTGTGCCTCCGCAAGATCGGATCGTGCACGCTGTTCGACATCGAGCGCGATCCCGGGCAGAAGCAGCCGGTGCTCGGGCATGCGCCGCGCGTCGCCGAGCTCCGCAAGCTGACCGCGGCCATCGAGCGCGAGAACGGCAAGCTCGAGGCACCGGCCCTGCCCGATGCGCTGCGCCGCGGGCTCCAGGGCGACCAGGACGCAGCCGAGGACGTGGCCACGCTCTTCGACGACGCGCGCGCCGACATCCGGCGCGAGGCGGCCCGCTGCGCCTTCGAGCTGCGCGCCCCGTCGATGATCCCGCAGCTCGATCGCGCCGCGGCGAAGGACGAGGACCCGGTGGTCAAGCGCTGGAGCGTGCTCGCCCTCGCGCGCCTCGGGCAGGATCCGCCGGGCCTCGCGCCCGCTGCGGCGCTCCTCGGCGACGGCGACGCGCGCGTCCGCGAGGCGGCGGCACTGACGCTCGCCGAGCGTGGCGACGCGCGCGGGGCAGGGGAGCTCGTGCGGCGCTGGGAGGCGGCGTTCGTGCCCGGGGCGAAGGAGCACGGCGAGCTCGAGGAGGCGCGGCAGATCCTCGGCGCGCTCGCGACGCTGAGGGCGCGCGCGGCGACGGCCTCGCTCCTCCGGTCGCTCGACGACGTACGTCTCCGGCCGCACGTGGTGGAGGCGCTCGGCGCGATCGCCGACCCGCGCGGCGAGACCGCGCTGCTCGCGACGTTCACGTCCGAGCGCTACGTGGACGTCCGCCCGAAGGAGGCACGCGCGCTCCTCCGGCTCGGGGCGCGGGAGTCGCTGCTCGCGCCGCTCCGCCGCTTCGCCGGCGTGCCCGACCCGATGATCGAGGCGACCGCGCTGGCCCGCGAGGCGGGTCTCCTCGACCCTCGCAACGGCGGGTGGTCGGCGCCGGGCGGAGCGACGGCGACCGCGGACGTCGTGGTCACGGCGAGCGGCGCCGGGCCGGCGCGCCTGCTCGTCGT
>JAQBQL010000294.1 GCA_028287035.1 Labilithrix sp.
GACCAGTGGCCGTGGTCCCCGCCACTCTTTGGATAGAAAAGACAGCAAAACTGCCGGACAGAGGCCAAGCGCCAGCTTGAAGCGCGGTCGCGCAGCGACTTCCTCGGGGTCTCCTGGCCGCCCTCCCAAGCGCAGCACCGGCAAGAAGACGTCCCCGAGACAGGACAAGGTCGGCCCCAAGCCCGTTGGCTCCGTTTCCCCAGTCACTGTCACAACCCGATCATCCGTGCATGGCAAGAGAGGGAAGAAACAGCCCGAGAAGGTCGATAAGCCTCCAAGTCGCTCCAAGCCCAAACAGTCCGCCAGCAAAGCGCGTCTCTCCAAGTACGCATGACCCACCTCCTGAAGGCTAGAAGATCAGTAAGTAAGGAGCGGAAGGAGAGGGAGGTTATGGATTGGGACGGTACGGTAGGAGACTGGAAGGTCGATGGGTTTAGTAATGAGGATGAGGTTGATGTGGAGGCAGGAATGGATCTAATGGACTGGCGGGCAGACAGGAAAGACGAGGTGAAGAGAGGAGATGACGGAGTAGTACCCATGGACCTGTGCTCAACAGAAGTAGTAGACGAGAAGGTGAGAGACAGTAGCTTAGAGAGAGACGAGGTAGATGAGTATGACGTGGAGGTAGATTTCGAAGGTGCAGACTGGGAACTAGGCGAGGTGAGTGAAGGAACTGATTGGGAAGGATCAGACGGAGAAGATGGTGACGACGGTGATCGGGAGGCGCTTGCGATGGAGGACCAGACAGATTGCTGGGGCAAGGACGATTGGGAAGGATGGCTCGAAGGCCTGGACGCTGGGTGCGTCAACCCCAACAGCATTCGGATTGGCTCCTGGAATGTGGGGCAAGGTCTCCGAAGCAAGGTCAGCAAGATCCTTGAGGCAGTAGACAAGCTTGAGCTTGACATCATCGGGCTCCAGGAGGTTGGGGTGGACCTTGAACCCCTCAGGTGGCTCGAGGAGCAGGGCTTCTGCATCGTCTCCTCTCCTGGCGAACACTCGGGGTGTGCCCTGGCCGTTCGTGACTTTCTATGGCCGCGAGTCCGGGGCCAGTTCGCGATCCAAGGACGAGTGGCGGGGGTCAAGCTGGACTTCAAAGGGACAGTGATTCCGATACTCTCAGTCTACATGCCCACAGGACTGGTCAGCGCCTCGATGGACTCTGATATAGCTCTGCAAGCTGTGGAGTTATACGCCTCGATTGCCAGGTGGACGAGTGGTTCCTCCCGCGCCATTGCTATGGGGGACCTCAACGAGACGATCGAGAAGAAGGGGAGACTGAGCCAATCGGCGGAGGACTACACGGGGAGTGAAGGTCGCTTCATCAGCAGCCTCTCCCAGGGAGGCATGACGGACATGTACCGGGCAGTGGATATGGACGGTTTTGGTTTCACTTTCTCTAGTAGGGGGAGAGGGGGGCGTGTCCTTTCCCGTATCGACTATATATTCACCAAGGGCTGGACGTCGGCTGGTGTCAGCTGCCAGGTGGAGCCAACCGTCAAGTTCTCTACCCACCGCCTGCTGTGGGCTTCTCTCCCGCTTCCAGTTGGCTCTCTACGCGCCGCACACAAGGCCAAGCTCATCCAGCGGCTGGACATGAGGCGTGCCACTGAAGAGTCGAAGCGAGAATTGGCGGACAATCTCAACGGAGCTATCGTGAAAGCTACCTACCGCATCTTCGAGCTGAGTCAAGGAGGGCAGGGGGAGCTGGACCAACTTGCTGACCTGCTCTCGTCACTGGCTCGGAAAGCGGGGGAGTCGGCTTTGGGTCTCACAGGTGGGCGCCCTTTCAGATCCAAAGATTTCTGCCGCATTAGACGTGCCCGTCGAGCCCTCACCCAACTCCGTGCCGGCTCTCTGTCCGTACGAGACCTCCGCTGGTCGCACAAAGGCAAGGAGTGGGGCAAGCGAGTTCGCAGGTGTAAGAACGTGATATCCCAGGAATGGGGCGAACCGTGGGCGACTGGCGACTGGGACACCTGGATGGACCATCTCGACGGCGCTCTGAAGGCGGCCAGGGCGAAGGAGAGAGGAGCGAGGAGGCGACTGCGCAAGGACCACACGGCCAACAGATGGTCTCACTGCCAGCACGCTTGCGCTAGGGACATGCTCAGGGGCAGGGCCGCGCCCCTGCTGGCGGTGGTTCACCCTGATACAGAGGCCCTCACGACTAGCCCCGAGGAACTCAAGGCGGCCCTACACCTCCATTTCTCGCGCCAGTTCCGTTTAGAAGAACGCATTGCCAGGGAGGAACCTGACTGGGTCCGTGCGTTGTACAGCCCAAAGCAAGGGATTCAGCCTGCATGGTACGATGGTCTCATGACGGACTTCACCACTGTGGAGATGCTGGCTCTTTTGAAGCAATGCAAGTACACGGTAGCCGCTGGTCCGGATGGGGTAAGCGCAGGCGTCTGGCGGGTGGCGGCGGAGCGCAGCGAAGTGGTGTTGATGGCCCTCACCCTCCTCGCCAACACCTGCCTTAGACTACAGCGCATGCCGGCAAACGGCAAGATCAGCGAGATTGTCCCACTTGTCAAGAAGGAGGGAGAAGAGAGGAACATGAAGAACATCCGCCCCATCTCACTCCATGCTGCGACCTCCAAGCTGGTGATGAAGGGGCTGGCTACACGCCTCAACATCATATTCGCCAAGCACCAGATCCTCCACAGGGCCCAGGAGGGGTTTATCATTGGGGGGTCGACGGGGAATTGCATCGACGTGGTGTTGGACGTCTGGGAGACAGCTAAGGCCAAGAAGAGAGCATGCTACAATATCTTCTACGACGTTGCTGCGGCCTACGACAGCATCACTCATGAGTGCATTCTCCGCTCACTGCAGAGGCTCAGACTACCCGACGATTTCCTGAACTTGGTCCAGGACTCCCTTACCGGTCTCGTGGCACAAGTTAGGACAATGTACGGGCCCAGTCTTCCTTTCGAAGTGAGGAGATCACTCAAGCAGGGGTGCCCGCTGGCCTGTCTGTGCTGCAACTGCGTTCTCGACCCCCTCCACTGCGGTCTGGAGGCCAACCCTCTCTATGGCGGTCGCAAGGATGGCTTCACCATCGGGAAAGGGGCAGACGCGAGACGCATTGCTTCCAAGGGGCTGGCCGACGACACGTGGGCTGTATCGGAGACCATGGAGGGGTTGTCCAGGCTCAACGACTGGGTTATGGAGTTCTGCTCCTTCAATCATCTGAGCATGAACCCCCGGAAGACACAGATGGTGGGGCGAGAGCGTGATGGCAGCAACATGACCAATAGCTCCATCATGGTCTCAGGAACCCTTGTTGTACCTATCAATCTCATGGACTCGGTGATGTACCTTGGGGTGTGGATCTCCATGAGCCTCAAGACTACCAAGCAGAACCAGGCTATCAGCCAAGTTATTGGATACCACTGCCACCTAGCCAGGAGCCACCGCCTCAGACCCGAACAGGCGGTCACGTTCTTCAACACTTATCTCGCCCCCAAGGTGGAGTATAAGATCCGCTACGCCAAGCCTTCCGCCGCTACCGTCCGACGCTGGGACGCCTTGCTTACCAAGACTATGAGCGCCCTCTCGCACAGCCACTTTTGCTTCAAGACGGAGTCACTGGCGGTTTTCATGGGCCTTACCCTCCCCTCGCAGTTGGAGGCTGTGGCCAAGGTAAGTGAGGCTTTCTTGCGTCTTAACGGCACCTCAGAAGCATCCGCGACAGGTAGGACCCGGATGGGCAGCACCCAGTCGCAGGGACCACTACGGAATCGCTTGACCCGTGCTGGCCAGCTGGCTGAGAAAGTGCTGAACTGGGAGTTCTCTGAGGTGGACAAGAGACATCAATTCCGACAAGAGATGTCTGCCCCCGTGTCCAGGAAGCACGTCACTTCGTCCACGACATTCGTGGACAAGCTCCCATGCAGGCTGGTGTTCAATCACTGGGGTACATGGGGTGCCTCGAGCCCAAGGAGAGCGGTGACCATCTTCACTGACGGCAGTGCGGCGGGACCCCTTCAGCCTCCAGGTTCCTCCTGGGCTATCTGCGTGCAGAACGACTGGCTGGCCGAGAGCTTCGGCTCCCTCCCGGGGGAGGACTCCCTGGAAGTCCACCACCTCAGGGGGGCCTCCCTCCATGGCAGCTACATCGATTTATCATTCTCCAAAGGAATCTACCTGGCCGAGTTGCAGGCCATCTACCAGGCGCTGTCGGCGGTACCGGTGGGATGGGACCTCACTATCGTCACGGACTCACTCTCGTCACTGATGGCTATTCACTCTTTCACGCACCACGCCAATGAGCGCCGCAGGCTTCGTATGATGGGACGACCGCTCTTGGCGATGATCGAACAGCTGGCGAAGTGCAGGTCCCAAGCGGGCGGGTCGCTGTCGATCCAGCATGTCCGGGCGCATGGAGGCGCAGACTCTATTGACGCAGCAGGCAACATGTGTGCCGACTTCAAGGCCCGCAAGGCTCGGGAAGTCGGAGAGGTGGATCCTGCCTGCAAAGAGCCCCCCTTGGCACAAGGGGAAAGATGGATCGCCCTCCTCAGGAAGGATCGATATGAATCCAAGCTCTCAGTGGAGTATGAGGACATCAGGAAAGCGGGTATGCGCAGATTCACTGAGAGAGCCCTGACACGGTGGGAGGCTTCTGGCTCCCAAAGTCGCTTTGCGGGTATGGAGACCCGTGACGCCTTCGTGTGGGCGGGCAAGTGCGCCAGCCCTTCCCTCCAGCGTTTCCTACCCCGAGTGATAACAGACACGTTGCACAAGACCAGGGTGGTGAGAGAGAATGGAGTACGGGAGGTGACCGAGGAGAAATGTGGGACCTGTCCAGAACATCCAGTCCTGGATGTGCGCCACCTATGCTCCTGCCCCTCGTTATCCGCTCTTAGGCAAGATGCATGTGCCAGAGTGGCTGATGCCCTGAAACAGGCCCCACTCAGGCACGAGATCAGCCTGTCGGACGACGTCGCCAACCGGACGGCGGCGAGACTCATCGGGTTTGCCTCCAGTGATGACCACCGCGCTCGATTCTGCTTCGGAGGATTCAGCGACTTGGAAGGCAAGCGCCTGCTAGCCGATTTAGCCAAAGAAGCAGCCGACGGGATAGACGATGATTCCATCGCGCTGCCCTACTCCCCGCCTAAGCGACCTTCAAGGAGGGGAGGTACGTACATGCTGCACTGGTCTAACGGGGGCTGCGGTCCTCTGGTTATGGGGGGTGATTTGATGTTTGATCAGGAGGAAGAGCAACGCTACAGAGTCCGCCTACTGGAGGAGAAGGAAAAAACGCGAAGGACACTGGACGCCCTGGGGGCCATCCGCCTGGCGCTGCTCGAGGGCCTCTGGAACTGCTGGAAGGGTCGAGTCGCTGCCCCCTTCTGAACAGCCGCCCCTATTCTCTCTCTCTCTCTCTCTCTCTCTCTCTCTCTCTCTCTCTCTCTCTCTCTCTCTCTCTCTCTCTCTCTCTCTCTCTCTCTCTG
>JAQBQL010000171.1 GCA_028287035.1 Labilithrix sp.
GATGCCGCCGCCCGAGTAGGTCGGCAGCTTCCCGTCCCAGCTCTCCGCGTACTTGTACTGGATGACCTGGGGCGTCAGTGACGAGTTGAGGATGCGGTTCGCCTCGGCCTGGGACTTTGCCAGGACGAGCCGCGTCTCGGCCTCGGCCTTCGTCTTGATGATGAGCGCGTCGGCCTCGCCGGTCGCCTTCTGCCGGGCAGCCTCGGCCGCGCCCGTCGCGGTCGTGACGGTCTGGTCCGCCTCGGCCTTCACCTGACGAACCTTGTTCTCGCTCTGGATCGCGTTCTGCGTCGCCGCCATCGCGTTGTTGATGCTGTCGGCGACGTTCTGCGGGAGCCGCAGGGCGCCGTTGATGGTGAGCTGGTCGATGATGATGCCGTCGCGGCCGAGATTGGCCCCGCACTTCGTGGTCACGTCGGTGATCATCTTGCTCTTGCCGGCGCCGTAGATCTCCTGGATGGGCATCTTCGACGCGACCTCGCTGAAGGCCTCGCGGAGGACGTTCCGCATGTAGCCGTAGGCGAGCTCCCGCATGTCGTTCTGGCGGAAGCGCGCATAGAGATGCGGCGCCTGCTGCGGGTCGATGTGGAAGCTGAACCCGACGTCGGCGTTCGCGTTGACGCCCTCGATCGAGGAGAACGTGATCGACTCGTCGACCCCGTGGTCCTGGCCGCGGTCCTTCTCGCTGTTGCCCTCGTGACGGCTGGCGCTGAGGACGATGTTCTGCACCGAGACCGGAAATTCGATGACCTGCTCGGACAGCGGGTTGTAGAACACCCATCCCGTCTTGAGCTGCATGTCCTGGACGCCCCGCTCCGAGCCGGCGAGCTTGACCTTGACGCCGATGTGGCCGACGTCGATGCGCGTCACCGACGAGCACGAGACGACGAGCGTACCGACGAGGACGACCAGCGCGACCGCCGCGACCTTCACGAGCCTGAAATTGGTGAACATGCCTTCTTCCCCTCTGGAACTGCCACGCGACCCTAGCATCGCGCGGGTGCGCCTCCGCTATCCTCCGCCGGTCGCATGACGACGAAGGTCGACCACGTCGCGCGGGCGGCGCGCGCGGCGGCGCTCCTGCTCGTGGCCGTCGCCTTTTTCGCGACGCTCGCCTGGACCGCGTCGACGCTCGCCGTTCGGCCGCTCGACGGCGTCGAAGGGGACGTGCTCTTCGAGGCCGACCGCCTGCGCGTGGGGCTTCGCCTCTACACCGACCCCGCGGCCGGGGCGTTCGACTACGGCCCGGTGCCCGCGCGCTTCCTCGTGCTCTACCCGCCGCTGTGGTCGGCCCTTCTCTCGCGCGTTCCCTCCGCGGGCGCGGCGCTCGTCGGCCGCTCCCTCGGTCTCGCAGCATGGGCGGGGATCCTCGCGTGGATCACGCTGCGCGCCCCGCGCGAGCACCGCCGCGCCGCGGCCATCGGAGCCGCGTGCATCTTCGCGACCTGGGTGCTCACGTGCTACGCGTCGGCGCGGCCCGACGCGCTCGCGGTCATGCTCTGTGGCCTCGCCGTGGAGCGGGCGGCCCGCCGCGGCGCCGCTTCGGCGCACTTCGCCGACAGCGTGACGCGGCTGGACCCGCTCGTCGGCGTGCTCCTGACCCTCGCCGCATGGGTGAAGCCGAACGTCGTGGGCGCCGCGCCCGGGATCATCGTCGGCGCGGTGCTCGCGTCGCGCGCCTCCGGCGTGAGGCTCGGCGCGGCGGTGCGGGGCGTGCTGCCCGCGGTGGCGTCGGCGCTCCTCACCGCCGGGCTCGTGGCGGGCGTGCTCACGGCGCTCACCGGAAGGGCCTGGCTCGCGCACCTCCTCTTCTCGACCGGCCAGCCGCCGAGCGGCGCGCTGTGGCGGGAGCAGGTGCTCTCGCGCGCGCCGTTCGCCGTGGCGCCCTTCGCTTTCCTCCTCGTCCTCGGGCTCCGCGCCCGCGAGCGACCTGGCGCGGTCGTGGCCCTCACGGCCCTCGTCACGAGCCTCGCGTGGACGGTCCTGTGCCTCGCCAAGATCGGCAGCGCGTCCAACTACTTCATGGAGCCCGCGGTGGTGGGCCTCGTGGTGCTCGCCCACGCGGGCGCGGGCGGTCTCGGTCCGCGCGCGCGGCTCGTCGTTTCGTTCGGCGCGCTGGCGCAGGCCGCCTGGAGCGGCGTCGCGAGCGTCCGCAGCTCGATCGACGGCGTCGCGAGGAGCCGGGCCGCCTCCGCTGCGCTGGCGTCGGCGCGCGCCACGTGCGGCGCCGCCCCCGGCGATCTCGTCATGGCCGACGAGCCGGGCCTCGAGCGCATGCTGGACGGCCGCATCCTGTCGACCCCGTTCCAGCTCACGCACCTCGCGCGCGCCGGCCGTTTCGACGAGTCGACGTGGGCTTCCGACGTGACGCGGCCGGAGGTAACGTGCCTCGTCATGCAGGACGACCTCCTCGAGCGCCCGCTCGCGCGCGAGAGCCGGGAGCACGATCGCTTCGGCCCCGTCCTCCGTCGGGCGTTCGTGGCGCGCTTCGAGCTCGCCCGGGCGGCGGGCGGGCTCCGGATCTATCGCCTGCGGCAGCGGCCGTGAAGCAGCGCGCCGTCGACGTGTTGCTGCTCGCGGTGGGCCTCGCGTGCCTCTTCGCGGTGCCTCACCGGATCGGCGGCGACGGCGCCGCCCGCTACGAAACCCTCGAGCGCCTCTGGACCACCGGCGTGCTCGCGAGCGCCCGCTACTCGGTGGTGATGCCGCTGCTCGCTTCTCCGCTCTACCTCCTCGGCCGCGCGATCGGCCACGCGCAAGAGGTCACGGCGCTCTTCAACCCGCTGCTGTTCGTCTGCACCCTGGCGGTGATCGCGCGGGACATGCGCGAGGATCTGGCTCCGGCGGCTCGGCGCACGATGCTCCTCCTCCTCGTCTACGCCTCGATGTTCGCGAACCACGTGCAGTCCTTCTACGGCGAGGTCTTCACGGCGCTCACCATCGTGGTGGGCGTGCTCTGGCTGTCGCGCGGGCGGACCGCCGCCGGCTGGGCGCTGATCGTGCTCGGGGCCGTCAACACGCCCGGCGTCCTGCTCGGCGTCGTCGGCATCGCGGTGCGTGACGCGCAGCGGACCCGCCGCTGGACCTCGCTCGTGGGCCCGGTCCTCGTCGTCGTGCTCTCGCGCCTCGAGGCGTTCGTGGTGCGCGGCAGCCTGCTCGCGACGGGCTACGAGGCGGACGCGGGCTTCCGCACCGCGCTCCCGTACTCGGGCAAGCCCGGCTTCAGCTACCCGTTCTTCCTCGGCGTGCTCGCCATCGTGCTCTCGTTCGGCAAGGGCCTCGTCTTCTTCGCGCCCGGCCTGTTCGCGCCGCCGCGCGCGGGCGCCGGCGAGCGCCTCCGCTGGGTCCAGCGCACGCTCGTGGTCTTCACGGCGGGCCTCGTCGTCGCGTACGCGAAGTGGTGGGCCTGGTACGGCGGCACGTTCTGGGGCCCGCGCTTCTTCCTGATCGCCTCGGTGCCGGCGTGCCTCGCGCTCGGGACGTGGCTGGCGAAGGGCGACGCCCCGGCCGGCATCGCGCGCCGCCTCGTGCTCGTCGCCGCGGTGCTCCTCTCCTTCTGGGTGGGCGTGAACGGCCTCGTCTTCGATCAGGCAGGGCTCGGGATCTGCACCGCGAACGACTACGCGCTCGAGGCGTACTGCCACTTCGTTCCGGAGATGAGCGTCCTCTGGCATCCGTTCGTCGACTTCGCCTCCGCGGTGCCCCCGCCGACGCGCCCGCTCGCCATCGGGATCTGCCTGTGGTGGGCCCTCGCGGCGGGCTGGGTGCTCCGGCACGTGCTCGTCGCCCTCGCGCGGGACCTTGCCCGGAGTAGAGTGCACGGCCAGGAGACATGATGACGAAGCGCATTCTCGTGACCGGCGGCGCCGGGTTCCTCGGCTCCCACCTCTGCGAGCGCCTCCTCGCCGAAGGCAACGAGGTCATCTGCCTCGACAACTTCTTCACCGGCCGGCGGGGGAACGTCGCGCATCTCCTCGACCGTCACGACTTCGAGCTCATCAGGCACGACGTCTGCGACCGGCTCACCCTCGAGGTCGACGAGATCTACCACCTGGCGTGCCCGGCCTCGCCCGTGCACTACCAGCGCAACCCGGTGCGGACGATCCGCACCTGCGTCGAGGGCACGCTCAACGTGCTCGACATGGCGCGCGAGATCCACGCGAAGGTCATGATCGCGTCGACCAGCGAGGTCTACGGCGACCCCACGATGCATCCGCAGCGCGAGGATTACTGGGGCAACGTCAACCCGATCGGCCCGCGCGCCTGCTACGACGAGGGAAAGCGCTGCGCCGAGGCCCTCGCGGTGTCGTACGCCCGGCAGTACGCCGTGCCGGTGCGCATCGCGCGCATCTTCAACACGTACGGCCCGCGCATGCACGAGGCCGACGGCCGCGTCGTGTCGAACTTCGTCGTGCAGTGCCTCGCCGGTCAGCCGATCACCATGTTCGGCGACGGCAAGCAGACGCGCAGCTTCTGCTACGTCGACGACCTCGTGGATGGCTTCCTCCGGCTCATGGCCTCGTCGTCGGACGAGCCGATCAACCTGGGCAACCCCGGCGAGTTCACGATGCTGGAGCTCGCGGAGCTGACCCGTCGGCTCACCGGCTCGAAGAGCGCGATCACGTTCGAGCCGCTTCCCGTGGACGACCCGGTGCGCCGCAAGCCGGACATCTCCCGGGCCATCGAACGGCTCGACTGGCGCCCGCGCATCGATCTCGAAGAGGGCCTGCGCCGCACCATCGCGCACTTCCAGGGGCGGCCCTCGTGAGCGATCCGTCCGACGACGTGCTCGCGCGCGCCCGCAAGATCAAGCTGCTGCTGATGGACGTGGACGGCACCATCACCGATGGCAGCATCTGCCTCATCGGACCGACGACCGCCGGCGCGACCGCCGCCGACGTCACCGAGATGAAGCTGTTCAACGCACGGGACGGCGCGGGCCTCAATCTCGCGCACATCATGGGCATCAAGACCGGCTTCATCACCGGCCGCCGCTCCCCGGCCGTCGCGCGGCGGGCCGAGGAGCTGAAGGTCTCGTTCGTCTACCTGGGGCAGGCGAAGAAGACGCAGGCCTTCGAGGAGTGCCTCGCCAAGGCGGGCGTCACCGAGGAGGAGACCGCCTACCTCGGCGACGATCTGCCGGACATCCCGCTCGCGCGGCGCGCCGGTCTCGCGGTGTGCGTGGCGGACGGCGCCGACGAGCTGAAGGCGGTCTGTCACTACGTCACGAAGCTCCCGGGCGGCCGCGGTACCGCGCGCGAGGTCGTGGAGCTGATCCTGAAGGCCCAGGGCCGCTGGGAAGAGGCGTGGCCCCAGGCCATCGCGTGACCGGCGACTACTTGCAGTAGCCCGCGGAGACGAAACCGGCCGTGCCGCTCTTGCAGGCGGACTCGTACGACGCGGTGCTCGCGCCCTTCGACTGCGCGTCCTTGATCGCGTTCTTCGTCGCGTCGCAGCTCGCGCCGAGCTGAGCGACCTTTGCGGCGACCTCCTCGCAGCAGGACAGGTACGCGGCGCACTCGGCGCCGAGCGCCGAGGTGTCGCTCTCGTCGCCGGGATCGGTGGCGGAGGTCGAGGAGGAGGTGTCCTTCTTGGCGGCCTCGTCGGCCGTCGAGCTGCCGCTGCTGCAGCCGGTGAGCGCGGCGAGGGTGAAGAGAGAGGCGGCGGCGAAGGCGAAGGACAGGCGAGCGTTCATGATGACCTCTGGAAAGATGGGTGATCGGCGCCACGACGGCCCCGACACCCGCAAGAGCCGGGCGCCCGGACGCCGTCGCAACAAATCGTGCGTGCTACCTTCGGCGGCGTGTCACCCGGAGCGATCTGCCAGTCGTGCGGGCTCTGCTGCGACGGCTCGCTGTTCGGCCGCGTGCAGCTCGCGGCCGCCGAGATCGAGCCGGCGCGCCGCCACGGGCTCCTCGTCCTGCCGAGCGGAAGCTCGTTCGAGCAGCCGTGCAGCGCGCTCGGTCCGGCGCGGGCCTGCGCCTGCTACGACGAGCGCCCTGCGCGGTGCCGTCAGTTCGTCTGCCGCACGCTCGACCGGATGACGCGCGGTGAGCTCTCACGGGCGGACGCCGAGGTGCGGATCGCTCGTGCGCGCTCGCTCCTCGACGTCGTCACGGGCGGCGCGCAGCTGTCGCCGCCCGAGGTCACCGAGCTCACCACGCTGATGGCCGACGACCTCGCGCGCGCCGACTGACGGGCGCGTGGGTCACGGCGCGCCTTCGTTGCGCTCGTAGACGTCGACCGGGCACCCGAGGCTCGCGTGGAGCTCGGCGCGCGGGAAGATCCGGCTCCTCACGCGGGCCTCGAGCGCCAGGTGGTACGGCAGCTTTCCCTCCCAGAGGTCCTGGAAGAACGTCGTCGGATCCGGATCGTCGTGCTCGCCACGCTGCACCGGCGGCACCACGTGGCCCGAGTCGCCGCGGACGTCGCGCTTCAGGTACCGCCACGCGTAGCAGTGGCTGACCACGATGAAGTGGCTCTTCCGCGCGCCGATGTTGGTGAGCGCGTCCTGCACCTCCACGACCTCGGGCAGCGGGCTCCGGCGCTGCGGCGGGGCGGGCCCGACGCGGATGACGTGCTCGCCGGGACGGAAGCGGGGAATGTACACGTTCAGCCCGTGCACCTCGATGGTCTGCCCCGGCGCGGCATGGCCGGCGAGCCACGCCTCCACCTCGTAGCGCGGTTCGAGCAGGAGGTTCGCGTCGATGACGATGCACCGCCAGGCCGAGAGCCCGAGCAGCCCGACCACCGCCGCCCGGCCGGCCCAGCGCGCCGCGGGACCGGGGAGCCCCGACCACAGGCGCTCGACGCCGACGCCCGCATAGACGGCCGCGAGGAGCATCTGGGGAAGCGTGAAGCGCTCCTCGACCCGCCGCGCGACCAGGTTGAAGCAGACGGTGAACGACGCCGCGAGCGCGAGCGGGACGAGCGCAGCCACCAGCGTGCCGCGGCCCTCCCGGCGGGCCGCCACCAGCGTGTCGACGAGGCCGATCCCGAACAGCACGGCGAGCGGCGCCGGATAGTGCGAGGTCCACGCGCGCACCACGTCGACGAGGACGAGCAGGCGTCCGGCAGCGTCGCGCGAGTACGTCGCGTAGTCCTGGCTCGCCGACCCGGTGAGGAACTGGACGCGGGCGCGGAAGCCGGTCGGGTTCGTGACCGCCCCGTCGACGACCGCGATGATCACCGCCGCGATGACGACGCCGAGCGCCGCTTCGAGCGCGAGCGCCCGCAGGTTGGCGCGCGTCCGGACCCGCGCATCGAGCGCCACCCACGCCAGCAGCGCGACCGGCGCGCCGAGGAGGAGCATGGCGTACGCCTGGTCCTTCGTCGTGATGGCCAGCGCCCCGAAGATCGCGAGCCCGCGGAGGCGCCGCGGCTCGCAGCGAACGATCGCGCGCACCAGCGCGAGCGTCCCGAGCAGCGCCCAGAAGAGGTAGGGCACGTCGAGGTTCGTCATGTGCGCGTAGTAATCGAACGAGACGTTCACCGCGGCGAACGCCCCCGTACCGACCATCACGCCGCGCCTCCTCGCGGGCGGCACGAGCTCCGCCGCCACGAGCGCGAGGGTCACGATGATCCCGAGCGACATGAGGAGGCTCGTCGCCCGCGCCACGAGCGCCATGGTCGTCATGTACGGCGCGCCGAGGATGACGCCGAGCACGCTCTTCACGGTCGGCGCGTCGGCCCGCGCGATCGCGAGGAGGAGCACCGGCAGCGTCAGGACGGCGAGCAGCGCGAGGTGGAGCGGCGGGTACGTGTAGAAGTGCCCGGGCGAGTACGTGTCGGCGAGCCCCGGCAGGAAATCGCGCGGCGCGACCCCGTCGTTGTCCCACGCGTCGGACGCGGGCAGCCCCCACGAGATGCCGACGCCGTGCAGCACCGCCGCGACCAGCAGCACGACGCGCAGCCAGAACGGGAGCGCCGCCACGAATTCGGCCGCGCGTCGCCACCACGGGTGCTTCACGGGCGGAAGTCCTTCGCCGCTTCCGGGCTCGTTCCGTCGCGCTGCTGCGCTGCCCAGGTCTTGCCGAAGCCGTCGGCGCCGCCGTGCTCGTGCACGAAGGCGAGGAGGCCGACCGTCACGACGAGGCATCCCGCGGCGAGCACGCGGAGCCATCGCTCACCGCCGGGCTCCCGGAGCGCCACGCGCGCGGTCCACACGTAAGGCAGGGGAAAGAGCGCCAGCATGTAGTGACGGTGGATCGAGATCGAGGGGAGCGTCATCAGCGCGCCCATCCCGACGAGCGCCGCTGCGAGCAGGATACCGGTATCCGTGCGGTCGCCGAGCACGACCTCCTTCCAGCGCGCCCGCTCGCGCCAGGCGAAGGAGAGCGCGCGCCAGGCGATGACGAGCGACGCCGCCGCGAGCGCCACGTGGGCGACGAGCACGAGGTAGGTCGGCATGCCGAGCACGACGGGGTAGGGGAGCACCCGCCACCAGTCACGCTCCACCATGTACGACGACGAGAGGCCCGTCGGGTCGCTGAAGAAGTACTGGTAGAACTCGAGCCGGAAGCGCAGCCACCACGGCGACGGCGCGCTGTGGGGCCGCTCGCGTGCGAGGTAGAGCACCCACGGCACGAGCGGCAGCGCGCCCATCGCCGAGCCGACGAGCCATGCCCCCCAGCGGGTGCGGCCCCGCGCGCTCCGCAGCCACGTGAAGACCACGAGCGCCGGCCCGAAGAAGAAGCCCGCCATGTGGATCTGTCCGACGAGCGCCGAGACGAGGCCCCACGCCCCGGCCCCGAGGCGCGTCTCGCGCTTCATCCACGCGAGCACGATGGTGATCTGCAGGAGCGGCAGCACCGACTGCGCCCAGATCTTCCGCTCGACGAAGACGAGGATCGGGTTCGTGGCGCACAGCACCACCGCCCAGATCCAGGCCTCGCGTTCGCGCCTCTGCTCCTCGGGAACGGCGCGGAGGGGGATCGCCAGCATCGCCACGTTCGCGAGCACCGCGAGCACCGCGACCATCCGTGCGAGGCCCGCCGGCGTTTCGACCTGCCCCAGGATCCCGAGCAGCACGAACACCCAGACGCTCATGGCGGGGTTCTGCACGCCGCGCGACGAGGGCATCCCGAGCGTGCCCCAGGCGCCGCCGTGCCGCGCCTCCTGCACGTGGTCGAACGTCCACGCCTCGTCGCCGAGGTAGACGATGTCGCCCGGGTTCACGAGCCGCAGCACGGCGCCGATCACCAGCGCCGCGACCACGAGCGGGAGGAGCCGGCCGAGGCGCTCGCGCACCGGCTACCCGCGGTCGAAGAAGCCGTAGCGCGCGAGGCAGTAGACGGCGCGGAAGGCGTCCTTCAGGCCGATCTTCTTGCCCTCCGCGTACGTCCGGCCCTTGTACGTGATGGGCACCTCGTACACGCGGACGTCGCCGCGGCGAGCCATCTTCACGGTGACCTCGGGCTCGAAGCCGAACCGGTCCTCCTTGAGCGTGATGTCCTTCAGCACCTCGGCGCGGAAGGCCTTGTAACAGGTCTCCATGTCCGTGAGGTTGAGGTCCGTGATCATGTTCGAGGCGGTCGTCAGCATCGCGTTGCCGACCGAGTGCCAGAAGTAGAGGACGCGGTGCGGGCCGCCGAGGAAGCGCGATCCGTAGACGACGTCCGCGTCGCCATCGAGGATCGGCTTCACGACCGTGGGGATGTCGCACGGGTCGTACTCGAGGTCGGCGTCCTGGACGATGATGATGCCGCCCTCCGCCTCCTCGAAGCCGCGCCGGAGCGCTGCGCCCTTGCCCCGGTTCCGGTCCTGGTAGAAGACGCGCACGCCGGGGAGCTTCTCGACCTCGCTCCTGAGCACGTCGCGGGTGCCGTCGGTGGAGCCGTCGTCGACGAGGACGACCTCCTTCTTGAACGGCGCGTCGAGCACGCGCTTGACGGACGCGAGGATGGTGCGCTGCTCGTTGAAACAGGGCATCACGACGGAGACGAGGTCGTTCATCGGCGGGCTCGCCTCATACTCGGGCCCTGGTTTCCAGGCAAGGACGGGCAGGGCTTGCCGGCGGCTTGCTCGGTCGGCCCTCGGTAGGGTAATCCTTCGTCTCTTTTTCCAGGTCTCCGTAGCTCAGCTGGATAGAGCAATCGTTTCCTAAACGATAGGTCGCAGGTCCGAGTCCTGCCGGAGACGCCGCCCTCGCAACCCGAACGCTCCCGGCCAGCCGCCATGCTCCAGCCCGCCGCGCGAAGGCTCGCCGCCGCCGCTCTCGTCGCGGCGGCGTGCGTGCTCGCGCCGGCGCTGGCCCGCGCCCAGGCCCTGAAGACCTGGGGCAGCGACCCCGCCGAGGCAGCTCCCCCGGGGGACCGCGCCGGCGCCCCTCCGCCTCCGCCGCCTCCCTCGGTCGATGCGCCTCCGCCCCCGCCTCCGGCCGAACGAGAGGGGCCCCCGGCGATGGTCCGCGCACCCGGCCGCGTCGGCCTCCGCTACGCGCTGGAGGGCGTGGAGATCCGCGGCAACACGACGACGCTCGCCCGCGTCATCCAGCGCTTCGTGCCGTTCCACGCCGGCGACACGCTCGACGTCGACGACAAGGAGCTCCAGCTCACGCGCTTCCGCCTGCTCGGCACGGGCTTCTTCCGCGACGTGCAGCTCTCGCTCCGCCGCGGCACGAAGCGCGGCTACGTCGTGCTCCAGGTCGACGTCGTCGAGCGCAACACGATCGTCGTCAATGACGTGTGGCTGGGGGTCGCCACCGACGCCGAGCCGGACGGGTCGACGCGGCCGCTCACCGCGTACGGCGGCATCGACGTGTCGGAGACGAACCTCGCCGGCACCGGCGTCGGGCTGGGCGGCGCCATCGCGCTCGCCGATCGCCAGCTCGCCCTGCGCACGCGCATCAGCGACCCGGACTTCCTCCGCACCTCCTGGACCGCCGAGGCGCAGCTCCTCTTCAACAACGCGAAGGACTTCTTCGGGAACCGCGACGTGCTCGTCGACGACCCGAAGCAGACCGTCGCCCAGGACTACGCGGTCGCGCGCTACCAGCGCTTCGGCGGCGTGGTCGGCATCGGTCACGAGGTCGGCAGCGTCGCGACCCGCCTCTTCTTCGACTACCGCCTCGAGAAGATCGACGCGAGCCTGCCCCGCGCCGCCAGCCATCTCCGCGGCCTCGACGTCGAGCCCATCGACTACGACCTCCGCAATGGCGGGTCGGTGCTGTCCACGCTGAGCGCCACGCTCGTGCACGACACGCGAGACGACGCGTTTCTTCCCACGCGCGGCTGGCACGTGCTCGCGCTCGCCGAGGCCTCGCTGACGCCCATCGGCAGCGATTATCCGTACGCAAAGCTCGTTCTCCGCGGATCGCGTTGGATTCCTCTGCCCTGGGATCACGTCCTACGGATCGAAGGAATCTTCGGCAGCGTGTTCGGTGATGCGCCCCTCTACGAGAAGTTCTACGTCGGCGACTACACCGACCTGCGGCCCCACCGCGCGCTCGATCTCGCGTTCGACCGCCGGGCGGCGCCGAACTTCTTCGGCACCGCCATCGCCGAGGTCCGCTACGGCGACTACGCAGCGCGCATCAATGCCGAGTACCGGGTGCCCCTCTACCGCGGCCGGAAATCCATCTACGGCGTCGATGTCTTCGGCTCGGTGGGCATCTACGCGGTCGCCAACGCGCGCGACATCACGAGCCCCGCGCGTGGCTACACCGGCGCCGCGAAGGTGCCCGCCGACCTCACCTTCAACTTCGGCCTGAAGGCCGACACCGCGGCGGGTGGCTTCTCGATCGGCATCGCCAACTTCCTCGGGTTCATCCCGTTGCGATCGGACGCGCAGTGAAGCGGGCGCGTCTCCTCGTCCTGGTCCTCGCGGCGCTGTCGGCGCTCGTGCCCGCGGGCGCGCTCGCCCAGGCCGAGGCGCCGCCCGACAAGCCGGCGGAGCTCTCGCAGCGCCAGGCGACGTACACGTGGGAGAAGCAGGACCGGGGCCCCGATCTCCTGCAGGCGAGCTTCAGCTACGTCGACGTCGTCGACAGCGGCGTCCGTCAGAAGCTCGCGAGCGGCCTGCAGAGCGTCGTCGTGATGCGCGCGTACGTCCTCCGCGAAGGCGAGGCGAACCCCGTCGCGCTCGCAGCAAGGACGTGCCGCATCGCGTACGATCTGTGGGACGAGGTCTACCGCCTCAAGATCTCCGGGCCCGGCGGCGAGCGCGACACGGCCGCCCTCAACGTGGAGGGCGTCCTCCGCCAGTGCTTCGAGATCCGGCGGATGCCGCTCGGGGACCGGTCGATCTTCACCCCGGGCAAGGCGCACTTCCTCGGCGTGATCGTCGAGGTGAACCCGGTGAACGCGCAGATGGTCGAGCAGATGCGCAAGTGGGTCTCCCGCCCCGCCGGCTCCACCGGGATCGGCCCGGGGGATGCGCTCTTCGGATCGTTCGTGGGCCTCTTCGTGCGGCAGCTCGGCACCGCCGATCGCACCCTCCGGTTCCGGACGCAGCCGCTGACGCCCTGAAGTGGCCGTGCCGCGTCCCATCGCCTAGAGTGAGCTCATGAACCGCGTTTCACGTGCCCTGGTGGCGCTGGCGGCTCTGGGTGGCCTGTCGCTGATCGGCGCAGGCGCGGCCCCGCCGCAGGCCCGCATCACGCGCGTCCACGTCGACAAGAGCTCGCGGACCATGAAGCTCTACGACGGCGACGCGGTCGCCGCGACGTACACGGTCGCGGTGGGGAAGGGCGGCCTCGGCCCCAAGCTGCGCGAGGGCGACCTCGTCACCCCGGTCGGCAAGTACCACGTCGTGAAGCACCTGCCTTCGCACCTCCGCATCTTCATGCAGCTCGACTACCCGAACGCCGACGACCGCGCGCGCTTCGAGGAGGCCAAGAAGCGCGGCGAGATCCCGAAGAACGCGAGCATCGGCGGCGACATCGGCATCCACGGCGAGCCGCCCGAGGCAAAGCCGTTCAAGAAGGCCGAGTACCTGAGCCACGGCTGCGTGGTCGTGGAAGACGCGGAGATCGACCAGATCGCGCGCATGGTGCCGGACGGCACGCTCGTCGAGATCGAGGACTGACCGTCCGCCTCAGGAGGCCGGCCGCGCGTCCAGGACCTCGCGCACCTTCGCGGCGAGGACGTCGGCCGTGAACGGCTTCTGCACGAACGCGACGCTGCCCGTCAGTACGCCGAGCCGCACCACCGCGTCGTCGGTGTAGCCGGACATGAAGACGACCTTCATGTCGGGACGCGCCTCCCGCAGGCGCCTCGCGAGCTCGGGCCCGCCCATCTGCGGCATGACCACGTCCGACAGGAGCAGGTCGATGGGCTGCGCGTGCTCGGTGCAGATGCGCGTCGCCTCGGCGGGATCGCGCGCGTCGAGCACCACGTAGCCGCGCTGGGCGAGGATCGCACGGGCGACCGCGCGCACCTGGTCCTCGTCCTCGACGAGGAGGATGGTCTCGGTCCCGCGGAGGCTCCGCGGCGGTAGCCGGTCCGCGCTGCTGGTCGCGCCGTCGCTCGGCTCCTCGGCGCGCGGGAGGAACACGGTGAAGCGCGAGCCGATGCCGACCTCGCTGTGGACGTCGACCGTCCCGCCGCTCTGCTGGACGATGCCGAAGACGGTCGAGAGCCCGAGCCCGGTGCCGCGTCCTCGCTCCTTCGTCGTGAAGAAGGGCTCGAAGATGCGGGCGCGCGTCTCCTCGGTCATGCCGACGCCCGTGTCGGTCACCGAGACCGACACGAGGCGCTCGCCGCCGCGCTCCACGTCCGCGGTGCGCACCGTGATCTTGCCGCCGTCCCGGAGCGCGTCGCGCGCGTTGACGATGAGGTTCACGAGCACGCGCTCGAAGCTCCCGGGATCGACGCGCACCTTCCCGAGCTGCGGCGCGAGGATCGACACGAGCTCCACGTTCTCGCCCACGATCCGTCTCGCGAGCCGGTCGACGCCGCGCAGCAGCTCGTTCAGGTCGAGCACGCGCGGCGCGAGCACCTGCTTGCTGCTGAACATGAGCAGCTGACGCGCGAGGTCGGCGGCGCTCTGCGCGGCGATGCGGATCTCCTCCACGTCGTCCCGCATCGGATCGTCTTCCCGGAGGTCCCCGCGGATCAGATCGGCATAGCTGAGGATGACGCAGAGCACGTTGTTGAAGTCGTGCGCGATGCCGCCGGCGAGCACGCCGATCGCGTCGAGCTTCTGCATCTGCCGGAGCTCCTCCTGATGGCGATCGCGTTCGGTGACGTCGGTGAGGATGGCGAGCCGCGCCGGCAGCCCGTGGAAGGTCATCGGGCGCGAGGTCCCCTCGATCTTGATGATCGATCCGTCCTTGCGGCGATGCCGTCGGGCCGTGCGGACGTCGTGCGGCGCTTCCGAGTGGCGCTGCGTGCTTTGGTCGGGCGGGTCACCGGGGAGGCGCAGGTCGGCGATCGAGAGCTGGAGCAGCTCGTCCTTCGCGTAGCCGTACAGCTCGCAGGCCGCGGCGTTGGCGGCGAGGATCCGGAACGACGCGACCTCGTGGATCACCATCGGGCAGGGGCTCGTCTCGAAGACGAGCTCGTACAGCTCCGACGTCGAACGGGTCTCGGCGAGTGCCCGCGCGTTCGAGATCGCGAGCGCCGCGTGGTCGCCCAGGTTTCGCGCCAGCTCCACGTCGTTCTCGTCGAACGGGGGCGCGCCGGGCAGACACCGCTGCAGGATGAGCACGCCTCGCGCCGCGCCGTGCGCCCACAGCGGCACGATCAGAAGGCTGTGGACGCCCGCCGCCGCGAGCGCCTGGAGGTAGGGGGCGAGGTAGCTCTCGCTCGGCGCCGGCGCCGTCACCACGGGAATGCAGAGCGGCGTGTGGAGCGTGAGCACCCGCTCGAGCGGCGGTAGCGACGCGAGCGGGAACGGATAGGCCAGGAGCGGGGTACGGATCTTCTCCGCGACCTCCTCGTTCACCGATGCGTCGGCGCCGAGCAGGACCATCTTCGTCTGCTCGTCGAAGAGCAGCACCCGGCAGCTGTCCGCGACGGCGCCGCTGACGCGGTCGGCGACGACCTGGAGGAGCCGCTCGAGATCACCGGTGGCGTCGGCGAACGCGTGCATCACGCTGGAGAGGACGCGCAGGCGCGCATCGCTCTCACGGCCCACGTCGCGTCCCGCCTTCTCCGCCAACCTCCGACTCCTCTCCGACCGTCCAGAAGAGTACGTCAGACGCCTTCTCGGCGCGCGACTTTCCCGAGCGCGGCGAAGGCCGGGGTCTCGAGGATGCGGCGCACCTCGCGGGTCGGGCAGCCGAGCCAGCTCGCGACCTCCGCGTCGCGCAGGGCCGTTGCCTCGGGCGCGTCCGCGACGTCGCCTTCCGTGAGCCGAGCCGCGGCGACCCGGCCGGCAACGCGCTCGGCGACGTCGGCGCGGATCGCTCGACCCGCGAAGACCGGGAAGCCGACCGACTCGTGCGCGCGCGCGGGGATGCCGCGTCCCGCCGGGTAGGACACGGCGCCTCCGGCGGGCGGCCGGAGCGCGCGGCCGGCCCCGTACCAGGCGGTCGCGAGGGCGACCCGGGCCGCGATCG
>JAQBQL010000258.1 GCA_028287035.1 Labilithrix sp.
TGCTTAACATCGTCTTCGAGCGTCGAAAACCATCGCTGCACAAGCCGCGTCCGAGCCACCAATGCCGTGTGTGACTCGAACTGCATCCTGACAGCGGAGGTCGCGCGGCCATGGGTGCATGTCTTTCTAACTCTCCGCTTCGAGACAACCTCCGTCACACGATTCCTGCCGCTCGCATTCAGGAGGTCCCGTGCAACACCCAGACGCGCCGCAGAGGCTGCCCCGGTCACGAGGTAGCACTTGAACGTGTCGTCGAGCGCCAGTGCGGCGGCTGAGTGGTAGAGTTCGCCCGTTTCAGCAGGTGAAGTTAGCGAGCATTCGGGCATCGATCAGCCCTCCAGTGCCATAGACATTGTATCAGTTCAACTTTGCGGCGTTGCGGCCATGCACAACGTGCGAGTCAGGCTGCCTGAGGCATTAGGGCAGGCAGAATAGGGCGTCCCGATCACATCGGCAGCTCGCGCCGCCTCCCAGCACGGCTCGGCCCGAAGGCCAGCAGGAGCTTGCGGCCGTCATCTCCGATCAATCGTTGAACGAGAAAGCGGTACTCGGTGCGCCTTTCGCGTCTACGGTCGAACCGTGCCTGTTTCCGAAACGTCACAAGCCGAGTAGCCGAATGAGAGACCCGGTTCTATGACGTGATCCGCTAGGTCTCAGAGGTTCGCGATTAGCAAAATCGTAAAGTCCCGAAGCAACATCTTAGCACCATTTTCGCCTTCGACCGCGAGGCGCAGCGAACTAGTCGGATCCGACTATCACGCTGTCGTCACGGGCTCTTGAGAAGAGCCCCCCTTGGGGGACGACGAATCGTTCGCGCGCAACCGCGACGCAGCTTTCACGTCATCAAGCGCTCGGCTTTTCGCGGCGCGGGAAGAGCGGCGACCAACTTGGGCCCTTAGCCCAGAGCGCTGTTAGCGTGACCGTCGGCACGTTGTAAGAAAAGACGAGCAGATGCCCTTCACCGCCGTAGCCGAGGAGCCGCTCTTCTAGCTTCCTTACGGTCCATGAGCGGTGAGGCCGCGCCAAGTTCGGCGCGAGTTCGTGCCTCATTCGACGCTCAAGAAAGCAGCGCAAGTCGTTTCGGTCCTCCGTGCTTCGTAAGATATCGGACGTGTCAAACAGTCGGTGGCTCCCCTCGAGGTCTTCTTCGGCGTCGAGGACTTCGACTCGGTCGAGTCCGTGGCGCTTTACATAGGCCCGCAGCTCGTCGATGCCCCCGGCGCGTGCGAGGGCGAAGGCGATCTTCACATTGCGCCGCTTCAGGGCAGCCTCACGCTCTTTGTTGAGTCGCCAGACCAAGTTCTCCTCGAGGAGGAGGTCCTCGTCTTCAGGAAGCTTCTCCAGTCCGATCCACTGGGAGAGTGCTGTTGCGGCGTGCCCCGCGCGCCCACAGAAGTCGTCCCACAGCAAGATCTCTGCATCGACACCGATCCGTCCGTCGCGATCGAGGGCAAGCTCCAGTGGAAGTACAGGCCGCTGAACATCCCGCGGAAGATCGTTCATCAGGTATGACAGAAAGGCGCTGCTATCGCCGGTTGCGCCGAGGGGGCACACCACACCCGCGTGCGGGGCGTGCGCGAGCCTACCCTTAAGCGCATTCGCGAAAAAGTGTCGGTCCTTGAATTGAATCGCTTCAAGCACCAGCAACGCCGTACGGGCAAGACGCTCAGTTTCAAATTGCCGCAGGTAGTCGGCAATTCGTGCCGGCGAGATTGGCCTGTCGTCATGTGGCTGGTACTGCCCGAAGTCGACTGAGAGCCGTTCGAGGCGCGACCAAGAGGTTCGCAAGAGGGTTTCGAGAGCATGTTGCCGATGTGACACAACGCGAGCGGTCGGGATCGCTGGCGGATCGTGGTCGCCAAAGTAACCCGCGTTCTTGAGCACGCGCTCGGCGGTCGCGATCGCCTCTGGGTCCAAGCGGGTGGCCCGGTATGCATCGGCCCCAAGAACGATGCCGTAGTTCGTCCGCAGCAGATTCCGTGCTGCAACAAATGCGGGGAGAACCGCCCCCTCTGGCGCGAAGATGTAGACGGTCTGTCGCGACGCCCTTCTACCCGCCTCGGTCCGCTGGCCGCTCAGCGCGGCACTGGCCTGTGTGAATTCTTCGACGCTATCGCCAACAAACGCATGCTGGTCGAGGCCGATCTTTCCGATGGGCGGAGCGTCAATTTCCGGCGGTTGCCGCTTGAGGGCGTCCACGCCGGTGCCGAGGATTCCGGCAACGCGCTCGGCTTCGGTCCGTAGTTCATTCCGCAGGAGGGCGTGCTGCCCTGGGGCCATCAGCCTGGACCAGTTCGCCTCGTCGTCTGTCGTGACATCCGGGTTCGGTGCCCCGTTCGGTGCCGTTAGAACAACGGCCCTCTTCAGCAGGTCGCGCGCCCGAATCGATGCAAAAGTGGCATTCGAAGGCAGGACCAGGAGCTCGTCGTCAACGAGCTGAAGCCAGCCTGGAACGTCGCGCGGCGCCAGTTCTCGGAGCGCTCGACGTACGGTCACTTCGAGAGCCCGTACCTTGTGGTGGAAGTACATCTTCTCGTAAAGAAGGCTTCTCGCCATCGCGAGCTCGTCGAGGACGCGAGCGCCCGTTCCGGTAAGCGTAAGGACGCGAACAGTGCTCGAGGTTGTTAGGCCAGCCCACTTCGGGTAGGAAGACGGGAGCTTGTGGGCCGGGACTTCGACAACGCGGACCGTCTCGATAACGCGCCGCACGTCGACGGGGCATGGGACCCCGCCCATCATGCTGTCGCGCGGCATGTAATCCAGCTTGTCAGCGTCGAAAGCCCCGTTCACGAGCAGGGTCAGAAACGCGGCCCCTTCAATCACCGGACCCCCTAGGATGAGACCCGCGATCTGGCGCGTCGCGGCGTTCACGTCGCGGATAAAAGACGCACCGACAACTGGTAGGCCGAGCAACTCTCGGAACGCAGGTGACTGAACGAACACTGCCGCGAACGCTTCGCTTGCCGAAGGCCGTCGTCGCGGTCGGAACTCACGATGCATCCGCTTTCGGAGTCCCTCCACGCCAGGCAGCGCGTTGATGAACTCTTCGGACACGTGACACATGACAGTGTGACCGCAGTCGTGTACCAACGCCGCGATTCGAAGAAGCCGGCGAGTTGCGTCGTCGACAATTTGTGAACCGGCGTTGCCCGTCCGCTCAATGGCGGCAAGGAGCGCCTCCATCTGATGGACCACGCCGAGGGAGTGCTCAAGCCGTGTGTGGCCGGCACTGGGATAAACCCAATGGACAACCCCGAGTTGCCTCAGAAACCGAAGCCGCTGCAGGAGCGGCGTGTCAAGGATTGCTACTTCCCAGGAATCGAGCCGGATAGAGCCCCACAGCGCATCGTTGATAACCTTTGGGCGCGGCTGAACTTCGCCACTCTTGAGCCGCTGGATGAACGGACGCAACCACCCCTCGACGCAAGCCTCGAGCCCCACGATTAGCTCGATCGTTTCCCCCTCCCCGGTCACGCCAATCATGCTCAGACTCCCCAGCCCCTAGGGTAGCTCAACGATGCTGCAGCCGTTCAGCCAGAGGACTCTAGCTGCGCGTGGAACCGTGCCGCGAGTTCGCGAAACGCCTCACGCGCAGGCAGTTGATCCAGTTCGTGCTTCGCCGATTGCCGGGAGATCTTGAACTGGGCCACTCGCAGTCGCGGGTTCAGCATCGACAAGATGAAGTCGCGCTCCCCCTCGAGGAGCATCTCGGTGGCTTCGGGCGACACGCCGAAGACGGGATCGAAGTTTTCCAGGATCTCCGCCGCCGGCACCTCTGGGAGTTCGCTCTGCGCGTACTCGAGCGCTGAACGGAACGCCTCATGAAAGCGCTCCCCCTCAGCTTCGAAGCGGGGCGCCCCGTCGGTTACTCGCTCGCGAAGCGCGTAGAGAAAGCCTCGATAGAACATGTCCAAGTTCATCACAACCTCGCCGTCGGACACGGGCCGACAGAAGACCGCTGGCATCGGAACGAGGCCTCACCGTAGCCGAGTTCTCGCGCTGCGCGGTTGCTGGTGGTTGGGGGAAACGTGTGGGTTCGCGACAAATTTCGTCCCTGCCATGAGGTCAGGCATGGAATAGAGCTCCCGGTATACGTATGTATACTCGGCCGCACGCAGATGCAACCTATGGGATCGCTGACCGAGCGGCAGCAGGTTGTGCTGGCCTTCTTCAACGAGACCGTGCGTGACACGGGTGCTCCGCCGACGATCCGAGAGGTGATGGTTTCCTGCGGGCTTAAGTCACCGCGGGGTGCAGAGCTCCAGCTCAAGGCGCTCGCGAAGTGCGGCTACCTCGTACACAAGCCGGGGACGAAGCTGGCCTACCGTCCGCTGGTTGGCGGGAAGCAGGCGACAGTCCCGTTGCTTGGCAGCGCGCCTGCAGGACACCCGCGTGAACAGCCGGAGGCCTATGAGCGCGGAGTTTCGCTTCCGTGGAGCTTCACTGACGGGTCGTTCGCGGTTCGGGTCATGGGCGACAGCATGCGTGACGCGCACATCCTCGACGGCGACCTTGTCGTCGTCGAAACAGAGCGGGATCCGAGAAACGGCGACATCGTGCTCGCGATGGTCGACGGCCAACAAACCATCAAGCGTCTGCGAACCGATCGGTCAGGGTGGTGGCTGGAGCCCGAGAATCCGGCGTATCCGACGATCACACCGCGCGTTGAGGGCGACCGAGTCGTAGGTTGCATCGGAGCACTCGTGCGGAAGATACGGGCATGACGTCCGAGCACGCCCGCGCTTCGGAGGTTATGGGAGAGATCGTAGCGGAGGCGACTAATCAAGTTGGCGCTGCAGCGCCGGTTTGCGTTCTTCTTCGCCGGCTCGTACGGATGGTTCGCAGCCCCGACGGCTCCTTCGGTACCTCCGCTAACGGCTGAAGTGAGGCAGGCGACCAACTGCGTCGGTCGGACGGGCAGCGCGGCATCGAGTCGGTGCATGTGTGCCACGTGTCAAGCGCGAAGCGTGCGGCCCGTCGGACACAACGTTCTGTACTTCAACACTACCATTCAAGCTCCGGCCCGACGGTCCGCAGGCGTACCCTCACCGCTTCGTAGTCGGGCATCACCCGTGCCAGGACGGACCAGAACGCTGCCGAGTGATCGTGGTGGACCAGGTGCGCGAGTTCGTGGGCGATCACGTAGTCGACGAGCGCCGGACTCGCCTGCACGATTCGCCAGTTGAACCTGAGCGTTCCGTCGACCGAAGCGCTCGCCCACCTCCTTCCGGGCGCCGAGATGAGCACCTTTGCCGGTGCCGCGCCGATCTTCCGGGCCCACCGCCCGACCCGTGGCGTGATCGCTTCCCGCGCGCGACGGGTGTACCAGTCGACCAGCGCGGCGCGAGCGTAGGCACTCTCGTCAGTCGGCGAGAGGTCGCCCGGTACCGGCAAGTACAACCAGCCGCCGGTCAGGCGCATCGGGGCGACCCCGGGGCCTCGTTCCAGGCGCAGCCGGTACTGCTTGCCGAGGTACGAGAAGGTCTCGCCCGAGAGGAACTCCTTGCCCGGCGGCCGCGGCGGGCGGTCACTTTGGCGTCGCAGCTTCTCCACAATCCATGGAGCCTTGGTCCGGACGACGTCATCGAGCCTGACGATGGGCGTCAGCGCCGGCGCGGTCACGACGACGCCAACCTCGCGGTCGATCGCGAGAGACACCGTCTGGCGCTTCGCGCTCCGCTGGATCGCGTACGGGATCGTCGTGTCGCCCCAGGAGATCGCAGACGTCTCCACGGTCACGACCTCCTGCGCTTCAGGAGATCGACGATCGACTCCGCCGTCGGATCGAGCGAGCCCTCCTCGAAGTGCGCAGCGCGGAGCTGGCGCTTGATGCGCTTGCGCATCTCCTTCTGCACCTCCTCCTTCCGCTGCCAGTCGACGATCGCGGTCTGGGGAGCGAGCGCCTCCTCGAGGACCGAGGCCAAGGCGACCTTTGCAGGGTCCGCTTTCACGTAGGCGGTGCCCGTGCTCTCGGCGAGCGGAAGCGGCGCCCCCGGCTGGAGCAGACCATAGATGGCGAAAGCAGCCTCCGTGAGGCCCAGCTTCTTGGCGACGTCCGCCTGCCCCGCCAGGTCTGTCACCAGCGTCGCGTACAGCTCCATCTGCTTGGCGGCGTCGATCCGGCGCGCCTTGCGGTCCTCGATGATCTGCTCGAGGCGCTCGCGAAGCGACTGGAAGAAGACCGGGTTCTCGTCGAGGCGAACGTGGATCTCGTCCTTGATGGCGTGCTCCATCTCACTTGCCTTCGCCTCGTCCGATTTCAGCGCCTCGAGCTTCTCCTCGAATTCTGGCGTGAAGAGATTCACCTGCTTGACGAGGATCTGGATGCCCTCGACGGCGATGGCGTCCTCGATGAGCTGCCGAACCTTCGGCCCGCAGTCCGAGATGTCGAGCGCCGGATCGCGGTACCGCGCGGAGGCGGCCTGACGGATCTTGCCGAGCCACTTGTAGTCGCCGACGAATGGCAGCGCCTTCGGGTCCGGGAACACCATGTCGAGTGACTGGGACAAGCGAAGGAATGCCGTTCCGAACTCGCTCCGCACGTCCTCGGCGCCGAGCACGGCCACGCACTCGTCGAGGTCATCCTTCTTCTTCACGCGCGCGAAGAAGCGCATCGCGGTCTGGTGGCGCGTCTCCAGCCGGGGGAGCTCGTCGTCCTTGGGCTTCATCGCGCCCGCCACGTCCGACGGGGAGAAGATGGCGAGGGCCTCCTCGAGCGCCTCGGAGACGCCCCAGTAGTCGACGATCAGCCCGTAGGTTTTCGTCTCGTCGTAGACGCGGTTCACGCGCGCAATCGCCTGGAGCAGCGTGTGCTCCTTGAGCGGCGAGTCGAGATACATCACCTGCTCGATCGGCGCGTCGAAGCCCGTGAGGAGCATGTCGCACACGACGAGGATCGAGAGCGACTGACTCGGCTTCAGGAACCGGTCGACGAGTCGCTTTCGCTCCACCTTGTCGGTGTGGTGCTTGACGAGGTGCGCCTCGTCGTCGTTCGAGCCCGAGAAGAGAACGGCCGACTCCGGCCCGTTCAGGCGGTCGAGAGTCTCCTTGTAGAGGACCGCGGCCTCACGCGTAGCCGCGACGATCTGGGCCTTGAAGCCGTTCGGCTGGATGAACGTGGTGTAATGCTCCAGGAGATCGAGGCAGACGGCCTCGATGCGCTTCGGCGCGCCGGCGATCGCGTCCTCGCGCGCGTACTTCTTCTTGATGGCCCCGCGCTCTTCCTTGCTGCGGTCCGCAAAGACACGGTCAAACACGGCGTCGAGGGAAGCTCCAATGATGCGGAGCTCCGGGAGGCGACCTTCGTAGAAGATGGGAACCGTCGCGCCGTCGGCGACCGCCTGTTCGATCGTGTACGTGTCGATGTAGGGGCCGAACGTCTCCAGCGTGGAACGGTCCTTCTTGTCGATCGGCGTACCCGTGAATCCGAAGAAGGCCGCGTTGGGCAAGGCCTTCCGCATGTTCGCCGCCAGTGAGCCGTACTGCGAACGATGGGCCTCGTCGCTGAGGACGAAGATGTTCTTCGACTCGGACAAAGTCGGGTACTCGTCGCGCGTGCCGCTCTTCTGGGCGCCTTCCTGGAACTTGTGCACCGTGGTGAGCACCGTCTTGCCAGCGGGGCCGGCGAGCAGCTCGCGGAGCTCCTTGACGCTGCCCGCGCGGTCCGGATTGGGGAAGCCGCACGCCCGGAAGGTCTTCGTTATCTGGTCGTCGAGATCGACGCGGTCGGTCACGATGACGAGCGTCGGATTGTCTAACGCCGCCTCGCGGCGAAGCTTGATGGCCAGCCAGAGCATCGTGAGGCTCTTGCCGGAGCCCTGCGTATGCCACACGACGCCGCCGCGGTCCTTGAGGCGCGTCGCGGTGCGTGCGCGGTCGATCGCCTTGTTGACCGCCGCAAACTGCTGGTAGCGCGGGATCTTCCGCACCGTCTTGCCGGACTTTTCGTCCCGTTCGAACGCGGTGAAGTTCTTCATCACGTCGAGAAGGTTGGCCGGCGCGAGCACGCCGTAGAGCAGCACGTCCTGGGGGGTCGGGGGACGTCCGAGCTCCTTCGCGAGGATCGCCTCGGTCTTCGGGTGCGGGCTCTTCCACTCGGCGAAGAACCGCGGCGGCGTCGTGACGGTGCCGTACACCGCCGACTGCCCGCACGTGGCAATCATGATCTGGACGGTCTCGAAGAGCCGCGGCATCCCGAGCTCGCGGTAGCTCTCGCCGATCTCCTGATACCGGAGGAGCTGCTCGATGGCTTCGCCTTGCCACTTCTCCCCGAGCGTCGGGCTCTTGCATTCGATGACCGCGAGCGGAATGCCGTTCACGAAGACGACGAGGTCGGGAACGATCTGCTTCTTTGCGCCCTGGAGGCGGAATTGCTTCGTGACGAGGAGATCATTGTTCTCGGGATCGTCGAAATCGAAGAAGCGGACCGTGCGTCCCTTCTTTCCTCCAGGCGCGGTTCCCCCGTCCTGCTCGAGGGAGATCCCGTACGTCAGCGCCGTGTAGACCTTCTCGCTCGCATCGAGCAATCCCGCGGCTTCGACCTGGGTGACGGCGCGCACCGCCTTCTGGACGCTTCCCTCGGAGAGCCAGGGATTGAGCCTGGCCAGCGCGCTCGTGAGGCGGCCGACGAGCACCGTCTGTTTGAGCGACTCGCGCTCGGGCTCCAGCCCCTCGGGGGACACGTAGGTGTAGCCGAGGTGCTCGGCGAGGACGGCGATGGCCGCGTCCTCGGAGAGCGACAGCTCGTTCCAGAGTTTTCCTTTGGTCATCAAGCTCCGCCTCGCCACTGGCCGCGGTCGTCCCAGAGCCGGAGGAGGGCATCGCCGTCCTGGTCCGTATCCGTGGGCATCGTCCGCAGGTTCACGCCCAGCTTGCGTGCGAGGCCGCGACCGGCAGCCTTCCGCAGCTGCGGCCAGGGAACTGGCTTCGCTCCCCTCGGCGCTTCGCAGAGCAGCAGGTACCCACGTTTGCCATCGCCGCGTGTGTAACGCTCGACTCCAAGATACTGAGCGGGCGGGTAAACGTCGGACGCGGATTCATCTCGCATGCCGACGAGGAGCCAGTCACCGACTGCGAGCTTCCGGAAAAAGTTCATCTCGCGCGCGTAGTGCAACGAGTCCACGTAGGTGTTCTCGTAAGCGAGCTTCTCCCGCGTGCGCTCGACCACGGCCGCGACCCGCTTCTCTTCTTCGTGCGCCATATCCGCGTACCGGAGGCCCCCGATCATCCAGACCGTCCTGCGGCGCGCCTTCTTCTCCCCTGGGGTTCGGTGGCTGCCGCCGCCGAAGTTCGGAGGGCGGTACTCGGCAAGACACTTCGCGAGGTACTCCTTGCGGACGGGCTCGTTGCAAAGCAGGCCGAACGTGTCGGCAGCCCGACGAAGGACTGCTGCGTCGTCGGTCAGGATTGCGGCTTCATCGAGCGTGTTCTTTGCATGGCTCGAGATGTTCGACGAGCCGGCGATCACGACGCGGTCGATGATCAGGAACTTGGCATGAAGGGTCTCCCGCGAGAACACCTTCACCTTCCGGCGCAGCAGCTTCTTCACCTCCGACGGGTTCGTCACGCCGGAGCGCACGGCACGGAGGCTCATGTCCACGACGAGCTCGTCGCCCGCTCGTAGGGGCAAGAGCTTGCTCCCGCCGGTGCCGAGGTACGCGATGGCAGCGCGGACTTTCTTCGCACGTGGGATTCGCGCGGCCAGCTCGTCCCAGAGCTGCGCCTTGAAGAGGAAACGTGCGCCCATCAGCGTGCGTCCTTACCGGGCGCCGCACGGAACTCGCGGATGGCTTCCATAACCCTTCGCCCGTTTGCGACGCGTGCGTCCACCGGCTGATCGTATGGCACGTTCACTCAGGCGGCTAGGTCCACGAGCCGCTCCCCGACGAGGGCTCGGTCTTCCTCGAACGACGACCCCGCGGCGGCGTACTCCTTCACGAGACGCTTCCGCGTCTTGCTCGTGAGACTCTCGAGGTCCTTCGGGATGGCAACCCAGCGCGTGCCCTCGGGTACGTGCGTCTTCATCTTCATCTTCGTGCCGATCGCTCGCTCCGCATCGAGATCGCCAGGCACGAATGCGACCGCGAGCGGCTTCTTGGTCGTGATGAAAGCGTCGGTTGCGTAAAGCGCCTCCGGGTCCTCTTCGTGGTCGGAGTACCCCTCCGCGACGGCATTGGTCCCGAACAGCTCGGTGAGGAGCGCGCGGACGACATCCCGAAACGACGCAGCCTGAAGCGATCGAGGGCGCGTCTTGACCGCGAGCCGCTCGGCCTGGGCGCCGACCTGCAGAAGACCGAGCGAAGCAGCGAGCAGGTCGTGCCGTGGCACCTCGGCCGCGCAGCTCGCCACCCTCGAACGAGAAGCCTTGGTCGCGCGCAAGCCCGGCGAGCTCCGCTTCGAGCTGCGGAGTGAGCCGGCGCGCGTAGCCAAGACGCATGTGCGTCGACCCGAGGTCGGTGACAATGAAAGTGTCGTTACCGTTCGATCCGGCGCGCACGTGAGCGGTAGGACGTCACCCTCGGCGGCGTGCGCGGGAAGCTCGACCTGGTAGAGCCCGTTCGGCCCTTTTACCCGGACGCGCGCTCCTTGGTCGAGCTTCTCGCTGAGGATTGCGTGGAGCTCTCGAGCAGTGATCATCGCGTCTCGAGCGTAAGCTGCGCGACCGATGCATGCGAACGTGCGAGCCTCTCGGTCCCGCCTCGGTGCAGTGGTCACCCGAGGACGTCGTCCGGCTTCACGCGGACCTCACCCGTGAGGAGGACGGACATGAGAGCGGCCTTGACAGTACAAAGAGCCTTGACCTGTTCGCTTTCAGCGAGGATGCGTGACGCGAAAGCTTCGGCGGCTCCTGCCAGTTGCTCTTGCTCGGCAAGCGACGGAAGCGGAAGCAGGATCGACCGAACGTCCTCGCCGTTGACCTTGTACGTGCCATTTGTCGTCTTCGCCCGATCAAGAATCTGTTTGTGGACGATCTCGCTATTCCAAAGAGGCACGAGGTAAGTCGCTCGCAGCGAGTCCGTCGGGCGAATACGCATCAAGATATCCGGATAGATGCATCCGTCTGGTGGCTGCTCGGAAACGACCCCACAACGTCCGACGAACTCGGGATTGCCGTTGCCGCGAACGATGAGGATGTCGCCTTGGCGCACAAGCGCGCTCCGCACCGACTCTGAGGTCGCGTCCGCGTATTTGAGGCTGTCACGGATATTTACGCGACCATCGCGCACCGCGCCGATTGAAAACGTAGGCACGCCCGGCGGCATTGCCCGCGACTGCGGCGAGCGCCCGTTCGATGGACCTTCAGCCAACGCATCGTCGCATCGCACGACGCCCCACGCTTCAGGTATCTCACCGATCTCAGTCTGCTTGAAGCGGGTGTGGCGGCCGGGGATGCCGCGCGTGAGGAGCTCGGCCATCATGGCCTTCTTCACGACGCCGAGCTGGTCGATGGCTGCCTGACTGGCCTCGATCGCGTCGTCCACGGAGGAGAGGATCGCGGCGATCTTCTTCTGCTCACCCAATGGCGGGAGGCAGAGCGGAAGGTTTTCGACGATGCTTGTGTTGATGTTTTTCTGCGTGCCGGGCTGACCTTGGCCGGACAACTCGGGCTCTCGATGCTGGAAGACGTAGTACAGGAAGTCGGTCGCAACTCTTTGCGTGTTGAGGTTTTCAAAGTAGACAAATCCGTCATGTATGCAGGCATCAATGCCAAGGATGATTGGCTTGCCGATTGTGGCCGCAATGCTCAGCACAAGTTCGCCGGGGCAGAGACGGACGCTCTTCGCGACGCCTTCCGGCGAAAGATACTGTTTGGTACTCCATAAAACGCGCGACGCCCGGGTTACATCCGAGATGCGGACCCATCCTGGTCCACGATCAGAGAACCACCGCGGGTCCTGAATCGGACGCGGCGACGCTCCGCGTCGCACCGTGGTGAGGTGACCAAGGGTCAGGTTTTGCCACCCATCAGGCGTCATACCCGAGCTCCTTCAGGTAGGCGTTCATCCGGGCTTCTGCATCGCTGCGCCTCGCTTCCAGTTCGCGCAGCTTCGTGAGCGCATGCACCACGTCGACCTTCACTGCCGCGTCAGCGGTCTCCACGTAGCGCGACATGTTGAGGTTCCAATCGTTCTTCGCGATCTCCTCGAGAGGCACGACGCGGGCGTACTTCTCCACGTGCATGAAGGCATGGAAGGTCGCCGCAATCTTCGTCACGTCCTCTTCACGCAGGAAGTTCTGCGCGGAGCCTTCTCTGAACTCGCGCGATCCCTCGATGAAGATCACCTTGTTCTTCCGGTCCGCCTTCTTCGCCTTGTTAAACACGAGCACCGCCGCAGGGATACCCGTGCCGTAGAACAAGTTCGACGGAAGGCCAATGACCGCCTCGACGAGATCCTCCTCGAGAATGCCCTTCCGGATCTCCCCCTCGGCGGCCCCGCGGAACAGCACACCGTGCGGCACCACGACGCCGATCATTCCCTTCTCGTTCGTCGTCGCGATCATGTGCTGCACGAACGCGAGATCGCCCTTCCCCTTCGGAGGCACACCGAACCGGAAGCGACCATGCGGGTCGTGCTCGGCGAGCTCACGGCCCCAGTCCTCCAGTGAGAACGGCGGGTTGGCGATTGTCCGGTCGAAGAGCATCAGGCCGTCTGCCGTGCGCAGCTTCGGGTCACGGATCGTGTCGCCTTTCTCGATGCGCGCGTCGGAGAGGCCATGCAGGAGAACGTTCATCTTCGCGATGGCCCACGTGCCCAGGTTCTTCTCCTGGCCAAAGAGCGAGAGATTTTTCGGATTCTTGCCGTGCCGCTCGAGGTAGTGCGCGCACTCGATGAGCATGCCGCCCGACCCAACCGTCGGGTCGCAGATCCGCATCTTCTCGGTGGGCGCCAGAATCTCGACGATCAGCTTGACGACGCCGCGCGGGGTGTAGAACTCCCCACCCTTCTTGCCGGCGTCGTCCGCGAACTTGCTTATCAAGTACTCGTAGGCGCGGCCGAGCATGTCCGGCTCGGAGAGGTTTGCGTTCCGGAGATCGAGCTTCGAGAAATGCTGCACGAGACGCGCGAGCACGTTGTCGCGGTTGCGGCTGTCGCCGAGCTTCCGCTCGTCGTTGAAGTCGATCCCCGAGAGCACGCCCTCGAGCGCCGACGCGTTCGACTCTTCGAGGAGGGCGGCGGCCTTGTTCAGCGTCTCACCAAGGTTCGTCGCCGTTCGCTGGATCTCTGCCCAGCGCGCTCTCTTCGGGACGAAGAAGTCGTGCTCGTCGGGGTCCTCCATGTCCGCGCCGCGAACGTCCTTCAGGGCATCGCACTCCTCCTCGAAGCGGTCCGACAGCCGCTTCAAGAACAGCATGCCGAAGATGAAGCTCTTGTAGTCGCTCGAGTCGATGGAGCCGCGCAGGATGTCGGCGGCCGACCAGAGGTGGCGTTCGAGCTTGTCGAGCGTCAGCTTCTCACCGGCAGCAATCTCGACGGGCTCGACCGCGACGGTCTTCGCGCCGCCGCTCTTCTTGCTCGCGGGCGGCGCCTCCGACGGCGTGCTTCCCTTCCCCACCAGACGCTCGACGAGCAAGCTCTTCTCGCGCCCGCCATCATCCAGCCCCGCCCCCCGGCAGAGCTCCTTGAGCCGATCACGCGAGAGATCGGTCAGGTACTCGCCGAGCTTCACCCGCCGCGCGGCCGAGAGCGCTTCGACGAGAGCCGTCTTCGCCCGCTTGTCCGCGACCTCCACCTCGAACATCGACGCCATCGCGACCAGCTCGTCGCGCGAGAGCTGCTCGAGAACCACACGCTTCTGCATCATCGTTCGCTGGAGGGTACGGCGGCTCCGCGACCCTAGCAACGCTGCCCGCCGGGCGCCCCGCCAGCGCTCACTGCACGCGGCGGAACACGTTCCCCGCGCCTTCTGCCTCGAGCACGCCGACCCACTGCCAGCCCGTCCCCGGATGGGCGATCTGCCCGTGCAGCGTCGTGCCGTTCCGCGTGTAGATCCACTTCGCGCCGACGCGGTTCGCCTCGGCGAGCGGGTCGTTGCCCTGCAGCCACACCACGCGGTTCGAGAAATCGTTGTTCCAGAGCAGCGCCGGATAATCGAGATAGTCGAACCCGACCACGTCGCCGGGGCCGAGCTCCTTCTCGCGGGCGAGGCCGGTGGTGCCGACGATCGGGCTGATCATCTGCCCGCCCTTGAGATCCATCACCTCGCGCTCGGGATATGGCGTCTTCAGCCAGTGCGCGATCTCCGCCGCGTCGTAGAGGTAGAGCATCGTCATCTTGCGCGGCACCCAGTACGCGAGGAGCAGCGCGCCGAGCTGCGCGAAGAGCGCCGCGTCGGCGACGAGCCGCTTGCCGCGTCCCGCGCCGGCCATCCAGCACAGGCAGCCCAGCATCATGCCGACCGACGGGATGTGGTACCGCGCGATGAACAGCGCCGGCGTCAGCGCGAGCGACGCGAAGGCGCACAGCGCGAGGATCATCGTGCCGCTGACGAGCTCGTCGGAGGGGCCGCTCCGGCGGAAGCGGAGGGTCGTCGCGAAGACGCTCTCGAGCCACCGCACGAAGACGACGAGCATCGCCAGCGCGCACAGCGGGAGCACCACCCAGGCCCACGGGAAGCCGTAGTCGTTCACCTGCCACGAGTGGCCGGGCCCCATCGCGGTGAACGGCGCCGAGGTCATCTTCCGGTAGAAGACGTCGAACGGGTCGTTGATGCTGATGCCCATGCCGGGCTTCTGCGGGTCGACGGGCAACGCGCCCGGCCAGTGGATGTGCCACTTCGGGTTGTCGTAGGCGACGGTCGGCCAGAGTGGGTTGTGGAAGTGCAGCCAGTTGCGCAGGTACGTCACCGCCTGCATGCCGAGCACCGCGGCCGCGCCGAGCAGCACCGCGAGCGCCGACCACGCGCGCCCGAGCGACCGGGTGCGCCGGAGGATGCGCACGAGCACGTAGAGGGAGAGGAGCCCGATCGGGACCACCGACCAGATCTTCGCGCCCGCCGCGAGGGTGAGCCCGAGGATGCCGAAGAACGCCGCGTGCCGATCGAGCTTGGGCTGCGTGACGAAGTAGGCGGCGGCGAGGAGCAGCGCGGCGCTCTGCGGGTCGACCATCGTGGTCTGCACGAGCCGCAGGAAGCCGGGCATCAGCATCAGCGCGCACGCGACGGCGACGCTCGTGACGATGTCGCGCGTGTACCGCCGTGCGAGCGCGAACACGCTCGCCACCAGCAGCGGCATGAACACGACGTTCCCGAGCTCGATGACCCGCCGGCCGCCGTAGATGGCGAACCAGAGCTGGGTCATCTCGCAGAGGCGATGCACGCCGTTGACGCCCTGCAGCGGGGGCGGGAGCGGCACCACCGCGAACCCGTGGTTCTGGATCGTGAACCCGGTGATCGGCTCGTGGTACCAGAGCGTGTCCCAGTCGCGCCAGGCGGGCGCCAGGTAGCTCACCACGATCATGTACGGGAAGAGCAGCGCGCTCAGGGTCGCGCCGACCGTCAGGAGCGAGCGCGTCTGCCACGTGCGCCGGATGGCGTCGAACGGCAGGAACGCGAGGGAGCCGACGCGGCGGAGGAGCGCGCGCACGTTGCCGTGGACATCCTCGCCGCGGAGCGCCAGCGTGAGGAGCACGAGGCTCTCGATCACCGCCGCGAAGGCGAGGGCCCCGCGCGTGAGGTGCCCGGTCAGGCCGAGGAGGTAGATCGGCGCGATGACGAGGGCGTTGAAGACGAGGCTCGCGGCGATCACCGCCTCGGCGCGGCTGCGCATCCGCCGCGTCACCGCGATCGACGCGACGAGCACGAGGGCGGTGAGGAGGACGAGCGCCACCATTTGGGGGGCCGGAGGCTACCATCTGTGGTAGTGGTCTCGCCGCGAAGAAGCTGATGAAGATCGCGTTCGCCTGCCCCGCGCTCAACGAAGAGACCCTCCTCCCGAAGACGGTCGAGCGCACGCTCCACATGATGGACCTGATGGTCATCATCGACGACGGCAGCACCGACCGCACCGGCGCCATCGCCGAGGAGCTGAAGAAGCAGTTCCCCGACAAGATCCACGTCATCCATCACCCGAAGAACAAGGGGATCGGCGGCGCGGTGAAGAGCGCGTTCCACTGGCTGCGCGACAACCGGCCCGACATGGACGCGATGGGCGTCATCGCCTCCGACAACCAGTGCGAGCCCGCGCTGGTGGAGCGCTTCCGCCAGGTGCTCGAGCACATGCCCGACATCGACGTCGTGAAGGGCAACCGCTTCATGCACCCCGAGTCGCTGCACGAGATGCCGCGCTTCCGTTACTACGGGAACCTCGGCGTCTCGTTCGTGATGCAGTTCGCGCTCGGCTTCTGGGGCATGGAAGACCCGCTGCACGGGTACTTCCTGTCGCGCGCCAGCGTCATCCGCGAGATGAACCTCGACGCGGTGGCCGACGGCTACGACCTCGAGAACACGATGATGGCCGAGTTCCGCCGCCTCCGCGCGACGTTCGCGCTCGTGGCGAGCCCGTCGCACTACGGCGAGGCCGTGTCGAAGATCGTCTACAAGACGCAGATCCCGCGCACCATCGCGACGGTCGGGTCGCTCGTCGCGCGACGCGCCGCCGCCGGTCCCGATCGCCTCGGCATGGCGCTGCTGCTCCTCTCGGTGCCGACGCTCGGGGCGACGCTGCCCTTCGCGGTGCTGCGCCTCCGCAGCACCAGCCCGAAGGTCACGAAGCTTCCCTAGAAGCTGATGCGGGCGCCCTGGGACTTGAGGCTGCGGTCGGCGGCCTCGAGGATGCGCACGATCCGGAGGCCCGAGGCGCCGTCGGTCAGCGAGCGCTTCTTCTCGCGGACGCACTCGGCGAAGTGCTTCACCATCGTCTGCAGCGGCTCGGCCTGCTCGATGTGCGGGCTCCACACGTCGCCCGTCCGGTAGTTGATGAGGATGCCACGCCGCGCCTCGGCGTCCTCCGACGTCGTGATGCCGCGGTCGTAGACCTTCACGCGCTCCGACGCGTCGAGGTCGTTCCACACCACGCTCTGGCGGAGGCCGCCGACGATGAAGCTTCGCACCTTCACCGGCGACAGCCAGTTGACGTGGAAGCTCGCCAGCAGCCCCTCGCCGAAGTCGAGGTTCAGGTGCGCCACGTCCTCGAGGTCAGTCGACCCCCGCGTGTGGCAGGCGCCGACCGCCGAGAGGCTGAGCGGAAGGCGGCCGAGGAGATAGTCGACGATCGAGAGATCGTGAGGAGCGAGGTCCCACACCACGTTCACGTCGTGCTGGAACATGCCGAGGTTGATGCGGACGCCGTCGATGTAACAGAGCTCGCCGAGCTCGCCGGCGTCGTGGAGGTCACGGATCTTCCGCACCGACGGGCTGTACACGAACGTGTGATCGACCATCAGCGTGAGGCCGAGGCGGTCGGCGAGCTCCACCATCCGCTCCGCGCCTTCGACCGAGTCGGCGAACGGCTTCTCGACGAGCACGTGCTTGCCGGCCTCGAGCGCCTTCAGCGCGAACGGCGCGTGCGTGCGCACCGGCGTCGCGATCGCGACCGCGTCGATGTCGCGTCGGCGGAGGAGCGCGTCGACGTCGGTCTCCTTCGCGACCGACGGGTACGGCGCGAGCACCTTGTCGAGCCGCGCCGTGCTCTGGTCACACACCGCGACGAGCCTCGTGTCCGGGCACGTCACGAAGTTGCGGATCAGGTTCGGGCCCCAGTAGCCCGCACCGATGACGGCGACGGAGAGCACCAACGACCTCTACCGCATCGCGCGGCGAAGGCCAATCAGGCGAGGGCCCTTGCGACCTCGCGGACCGCAGAGGCGACGCCCTCCACCTGCTCGTCCGACAGCTCGGGGAACATCGGGAGAGACAGCTCCTCGCGCGCCGCGCGCTCGCTCTCGGGCAGCGTGCCCGCCGGGACGCCGAGGTGCGCGTAGGCGGGCTGGAGGTGCACGGGCGTCGGGTAGTGCACGCCGGTCTGGACGCCGCGCTGCTCGAGCGCGGCCCGGAAGTCGTCGCGGCGCGCGTGGAAGAGCGGGAAGATGTGCCAGATGGGATCGGCCCACGCGTGCTCGCCGAGCAGGCGGACGCCGGGGAGATCCGAGAAGGCGCTGCGGTAGCGCGCGGCGATGACGCGGCGCCGCGCGTTCCAGCGGTCCAGGTGCGCGAGCTTGATGCCGAGCACCGCGCCCTGGAAGCCGTCCATCCGCCAGTTGAAGCCGAGCTCGACGTGATGGTGGCGTCCCTGCTGGGCGTGATCGCGGAGGCGGCGGAGGCGGGCGGCGATCTCCGGATCGTTCGTCATCGTCGCGCCGCCCTCGCCCCACGCGCCGAGGTTCTTCCCGGGATAGAAGCTCGTGGCGTTGGCGACGCCGAGCGAGCCGGTCTGCCGGCCCTTGTAGGTGGCGCCGATCGACTGCGCGCAGTCCTCGACGACCGCGAGCCCGTGCTCCTTCGCGAACGCGAGCACCGGGTCCATGTCGACCGGATGACCATAGAGATGGACCGGCAGGATGGCGCGCGTGCGCGGGGTGAGCCGGCGCGCGAGGTCCGCCGGATCGAGACCGCAGGTCGAAGGATCGATGTCGCAGAACACCGGACGAGCGCCGACGTACGAGATGGCCCACGCGGTCGAGATCCACGTGTGGCTGACCGTGAGCACGTCGTCGCCCGCCTGCAGGCCCGCGCCGAGCAGGGCCGCGTGGAGCGAGGTCGTTCCGCTGTTCACGCAGACCACGTCGGAGACGCCGAGGTAGCCCGCGAGCGCACGCTCGAACGCGGCGACGGGCGGGCCGTTGGCGAAGCCCTGCGTGTCGATGACCTCTTCGAGGGCGGCGAGCACCTCGGCCTTCAGCGCGGCGGTCTGTTCGGAGAGCGACAGGAACGGGATCATGCGGCGACCCTCTTGGCGGGGACGCCGGCGCGCTGGAGACGCCGGCGGAGCGGCCCGCGGAGGAAGAAGAGGACCGTCGCGACGAGGCCGGCGCCCGTCGACCACAGGCCCAGCGTGAGGAATCGCGGCCAGTAGCGGACGTGGACCTCGGCCTCACCCGCGGGCAGATCGATCGCGAGCAGCTTGTCCTCGTTGCGGACGACCGTGCCCACGTCGGTCGTCCAGCCGCGGTCCCAGGCGCTGTTCAGGAGGATGCGCGTCGGCCGCGTGGCGACCGCCGAGAAGGTGAACGTGTTGTGGGTGCGGCGCGAGGACGTGATCTCCGCGCCGGCGTCCTGCGCGCGCACCTGCGGGACGTCGCCCGACCAGACCGGCGCCTCGGACTCGAACGCCCACGTGTAGTGACGGCAGCCGAGCCAGGCGCGGTTCTGACGGGGCTGGTCGATGAAGTCGGGGGTCAACGAGGGCCCCCCGTAAGAGAACTGCGCGGCGCGCACGACGCGGGTCTCGGGCGGTCCGTTGAACCGGTAGCCGAGGATCTCCTGACCGAGGCCGACCGCGTCGCCCGTCGCGAGCAGCGCGCACCCCACGACGGCGACGCGGACCGCCCCGGCGATGCGGCCGCCGAGCGCGCCCCGCACGAGCTCCGGCAGGCGATCGACGGCGAGCCCCATGTAGAGGCACATGTTGACGAGGAGCAGCAGCCGGTACCGCGACGGCACGCGCATCGAGCGGAACGGCAGGACGTGCGCCTGGAGGAACGTGTACGGCGCCCAGCTCGCGAAGTGCCCGAGCATGAACACGAAGACGAGGACCGAGAGCACGAGCAGCCACGCGTGGTCCTGCCACGACACGAGCACTCCGAGCAGCACGAGGGCGAGGCCGATCCAGCCGACGTAGGCGATGTACTCGCCGAACACGTACTGCTGATCGGGGAAGTGCATGCGCCAGTTCGGGGTGCGCAGCACGAACATGTCGACGAGCGAGCGGACGTGGAGGAGCGAATCCGAGTCGGGCTCCATCGGTCGCTTGTGCGCGGCGAGCTCGTCGATCAGCGGCAGGAGGCGCGCCGCCGAGAGCACGATGCTCACCGCGCCCACCACGACGAGCGCGGTGAGGATGTTCTTCACGCGCCGCACGCGCCAGATCCGCGTGAGCGTCTCGAGGCCGAGCACGAGCAGCGTGTACGGCAGCGGGTACGTCGCGCCCTCGAACACGAGCAGCGCGATGACGAGGCCGAGGCCGACGCGCGCGCCGTTGCTGGTCTCCGCCTTGCGCCAGAGGAACAGGAGCAGCGGCGCATAGAGGAAGCCGGCGAGGCTCGCGTGCTCGCCGGCGTACTGGCTCGTGTGCGCGACGCCGAACGCCCACATCGAGGCGCTGACCAGCGCGGCGATCCGCGAGAGCCGGAGGTCGTCGCGCGCGAGCAGCCACATCGACACGAACCCGGCGGCGACGTGCAGCGCGTACCAGAGGATGGTGGTCGCGGTGGTGGTGAGGCCGACCGTCAGGAGCAGGATCGGCGCGCCGGCCATCGACTCGGGATGGTTCCAGAGCGGGATCCCGTGGCAGTCGAACGGGTTCCAGAGCGGCAGCTCGTGGTACGTGCGGATCGCCGCCTTCACCGTCTCGAACTGGAAGAAGAAGTGCCGGCCGTCCTCCTCGGGCGTCTTCGGGTACGCCATGAACATCGGCCACCACGCGTAGACGGTGAGGAGGGCCGCGAGCGCGCTCACCAGGACGAGACGGAGCCACCCGGGCTGGAGGCGAGGCTCTTGCGCGTGACGCTTCATGGGCGCGCTACCACTTGTGCCGGCAGGTCTCGGGCCGCGGCACCGTCGTGCGCTCCGCGAACCGGATCGCCTGCGCCTCGTCGCCGAGGACGCGCTCGAGATCGCCGAGCTGGTACCAGAGGCACGGCCGCCGCGGACCGTACCGCTCCGCCTCCTCGCGGAGGAGCGAGATGCGATCGCGCCCGGGCGGCTCCCAGACCGGGAGGAACCCGCGAACGCCGTGGAACAGGACGAAGAGCGGGGTGCCGTCGCTCGGCGCGGGGAAGAGCGCAGGCACCATCCCGAGCGCCAGGGCCGCGGCGAAGATCGCGATGCGTGCACCATACAACGAAGCACGCTCGCCCATCGGCCACAGCGCGGCCACCAGCGGCGCGAGGACGAGCGCCGCGCACGCGATGTACCAGCCCGTGGTGGTGGTCCAGCCGAACCATTCGCCGACGTGATGGGGGACGTGGCCGGTCTCGATCATCGGCACCGCGAACTGCGCGAACGGGCGCTGGATGTTCTCGGGGAGCGTGTCGAACACGAGGCCGACGAGGCCGATGGTGAGCACGCTGGCGAGGCAAAGGCCGCCGGCGAACCCGCGGACGAGCGCGCGCGTCGTCGGGCTCGAGCGGGACACGCGATCGAGCCCGCACGCCGCGCCGAACGCGAAGAACGGCGCGCAGGGCACGAGGTAGCGCGGTCCGACCGTCCACCCGGCGCGCCACTCGATGAAGCCGGCGTTGACGCCGAGCAGCGCCGCGCACGCCACCCACCACGTCAGCGTCGCGGCGCGCATGCCGCTCCGGCGCGAGGGCGGGCCCTTCGGCGAGAAGATCAGGAGCGGCACGGCGAGCAGCCCGATCCACATGAAGGGGCTCATCCCGAAGAAGCCGAAGCCCGGGTCGATCATGAGCGCCCGCACGTGCTCCCACGTCGGCCAGAGGATGCCCCACAGCCCGCGCTTGTGCTCGGCCGCGAACTGCGCCGTCTCGAGCATCTGGTGGCCGGGCGTGAACGGGTTGTTGTACGCGCGCCAGTGGAAGTACATGACCGGCGGGATGTTCACGAGCCCGCCCGCCGCGAAGGCGAGGAGCCGCGTGATCGAGAACGGCCGCCGCAGCGAGGTGAACACCCACACCGCGTAGAGCGAGAGCACCACGGTCAGGAACAGCGACTGGTACTCGAACGCGACGCACGCGCTGATGCAGAAGCCGGCGAGCAGCGCCCGCGAGTGACGCATCTGCCGGATGTCGCCGCGCGATCGCCGGTGCTCCTGCTCCGTGAGCGCGAAGCCCAGGAACGCGAGCGAGGCGTACTGCGAGTGGCTCGCGAACATGTGCACGTACGCGAGGTAGTTCGTGCCGAGCCCGCACGCGGCGACCGCGGTGTAGCGGACGAGCGGGTCCTTCGCGAAGGCGCGCAGGTACTTCTCGAACCAGAGCAGGAAGAGGAAGCAGGGCAGCGCCGAGGTGGTCAGGCGGAGCGCCCACGTGCTGGCGCGCAGCCACCACAGGCGCTCCTCCATCGACGACGTCGCGGTGGGGAAGTGCTTGCCGAGCAGCGGCGCGACCACCTTCGAGAAGAGGAAGTATCCGGGCACGCCGCAGTAGACGACGCCCGGCGCCTTCACCATGAAGTAGTGCGGCGTGCCGTCGACGCGCGACGGCACCTTCGCCATGTCGTTCGTCCAGCCCCAGAGCGCGACCGGCTCGTCGATCGAGAACGTGTGCTGCTCGACGATCGAGATCGCGGTGAACACGCGCACGAACTCGTTCGGGTTGTTCACGCCGCGCAGGTACGGGAACACGCAGAACATCGGGACGAGGACGAGCAGGAAGAACAGCCGCCGGGGGCCGTGGTCACGGGCGCTTCTCATGCCGTGCTCACCCCTGCCCCTCGGTGTCCGGCGTCGGGGCGGGCACGATGACGGGCGGGACCGTGTCGGGCGTGAAGGCGGCGCCCTTCGAGCTGAAGTCGCGGGTCGCCGCACGCTTGCGCATCGAGCCGTGACGCACGCGCTCGCCCACCACGTAGAGCGGCCGCAGCTTCACCTGCTCGTAGATGCGGCCGCTCTACGTGGTGGGCGAGCGCGTGCGTCACGGCTCGATGCGCAAGCGTGCGGCGACCCGCGACTTCA
>JAQBQL010000007.1 GCA_028287035.1 Labilithrix sp.
GTGCGGCGGCCGGCGGAGGCGCGGGGCTCGCGGTGGCGGCGGCGACGAGGCCGTCCGTCGCGATCTCTGCGGGGGGAGCCGCGCTGGCGGCCGGAGCCGGTGCGGCCTGCGCCACGGCGGCCGGCGCGCTCTCGTCCGCCGCCGAGGCCGCCGGAGCCTTCCTCGAGAAGCTGAGCTGCGAGACGGCGGCGGCGGCGCCGGCAAGGAGCAGGAACGACGCGGCGGCCGCGAACGCCGGGCGCGAGTAGAAGGGGATCACCTTGCCGCCGCCGCCACCGCCGCCCCCGACACGGGCCGCGGGCGCGCCGGACGCGAACGACGATGCACCGGCCTCCGTCGCCGGGCCGCTCGCGACGAGGCGGAGCCCGCCCGCACGACCGGCGAGGGCGCGGTCGACCGCGGCCATGATGCGAACCTCGAAATCGGGCGGCACGTCCTCACCGAGGGCCGCCCGCCCGCGCTGCCGCGTCTGACGCATGCGCTCGAAGCTCGATCCGCACGGCTCGCAGGAGGCGGCATGCGCATGCACGGCGGCCTCGCCGGGCCCGTCGAGCTCGTCGAACAGCGCGTCGAGCGCGAGCGCGTGGAAGGTGTCGTGGTCGATGGGGTTCATGTGAAGGCCCGCGCGTGCTCCTCGAATTCGGCGAGCGCCTCCTGGAGACGCTCGAGCGCATAGCGCATGCGGCTCTTGACCGTGTTCTCGGGCACGCCGGTGATCTCGGCGATGTCCTTGAACTTTAGGTTGGAGATCTCGCGCATCAAGTAGACCTCGCGCTGATCGTCCGGAAGATCGTCGATGGCGGCGAGGATCCGGGTCTTCATCCGCTCGGCGTCGATGCTGCGCTCGACGTCAGCTCGACCGTGCTTGTCGGCGGTGCGCTCGCCGAGCGTCGGCCCGTCGCCGTCCTCGCCGCGGCGCGGCTCGTCGAGGGAGGGGTGACGCCGGTGCACGTTCTTCCGTGCCTGGTCGATGCAGAGGTTTCGCACGATCGTGTAGACCCACGTGGAGAAGCGGGCATCCGCCTTGAAGTCGATCGCGTTCTGCGCGACGCGGACGAACGCCTCCTGGACGATGTCCTCGGCGGCGGTCCGCTCGCGCATGCTGCGGAGCGCGAAGTTGAAGAGGCCGGTCTGGTAGCGGCGGACGAGCATGGCGAAGGCCGCCCGATCGCCGCCCTGGAAGCGGACGACGAGGACCTCGTCGGGAGGGTCGTGGGGGAGCGCGCTCACGCGGACCCTACTATCTCGCGACACGGCCGCCGCCGTCTCGACTATCGCAGGCACGCCGGCTCGAACGGGCGGATGCCCGGAAAGTTCTCGTTCGTCGCCCGAGGGTTGCGAATTGGGTCGAAACGCGCGAAGAACGCGGCCATGTCGATGCCGCGCCGCGTGATCTCGCTCCTCGTCGTCGCCCTCGCGCCCGCGGTGGCGTGCGGCAACGCTTCGCCGCCGGCCGAGGCTCCGGCGGCCCCGTCCGCCGGAACGAGCGGGGCGAGCGCCGCGGCCCCGCCCACGTCGGGCGGTGGGGCGGCAGGCACTGCCGCGGCGCTCGCCACGCTGACCGCGGGCGAGGCGAAGAGCGGCACGTGCGATCCCGGCCACCAGGCCGCTCTCGAGAAGCTCCTCGCCGAGGTGGAGGAGGGGATGAAGGGCCGGACCGGCGAGGACGGCAAGCCGCTCGGACTGCAGGTGGTCGGCAAGCGAACGGTCGCGCTCGGGAGCGCCGCGCGGGCCACCGAGGTGGCGGTCTCCGGCAAGGGCACCGAGCTGCACGTCCTCGCGTTCGGCGCGAACGAGGTCTCGCTCGACGTGCTCGTCGGCACCACCGCGGCGACGACCATGCGCTCGCCCTTCCAGCGGAGCGCCACGCCGAAGCCGCCGTCGCTCGACATCCCGCGGGTCGGCACGGTCACCGACGTGCAGTCGGACAGCCGCGTCGTTCGCATCAAGCCGGGCCAGCCGGTGGTCGTGAAGCTCTCGGGACAGGGCTGCGCGGCGCTCGTCTCGTTCCTCGAGCCGTGAGCCAAGGAAAAGAACATGGGTGAGCTCGTCGACGGCACGTGGCACAAGGGCTGGTACGACCCCGACCAGAAGGGCGCGTTCCAGCGGCCCGCGACCCGGTTCCGGCACCGGATCACGCAGGACGGCTCGAGCGGCTTCGCGACCGAGGCGGGGCGCTATCACCTCTACGTCTCGCACGCGTGTCCGTGGGCTCACCGCACGATGATCACGCGCGCGCTCCGCGGCCTCGAGGACGCCGTGTCCGTCACGGTGGTGGGACCTGACATGGGCGACGACGGCTGGCCGTTCACGCCGGAGCGGCCCGACCCGCTCGGCCCGTCCTCGTTCCTGCGGGACGTCTACGTCCGCGCCGACGCCCACTACACCGGACGGGTGACTGTTCCCGTGCTGTGGGACAAGCAACGAGCGACGATCGTCAACAACGAGTCACGCGAGGTGATGCGCATGCTCGACACCGAGCTCGAGGCGTTCGCCACCGGCGGGCCGACCCTGTACCCCGCGGCGCTCCGCGCGAAGATCGACGAGACGCTCGATGCCCTCTACGCGCCGATCAACAACGGCGTCTACCGCGCCGGATTCGCCACGAAGCAGGAGGCGTACGACGAGGCGGTGCGCGAGCTGTTCGCCGCGCTCGATCACTGGGACGAGGTGCTCGCCGGTCAGCGCTACCTGTGCGGCGCGACGCTCACCGAGGCCGACGTCGCCTTCTTCACGACGCTCGTGCGCTTCGATCTCGTCTATCACGGGCACTTCAAGTGCAACGTGCGGCGTATCCAGGAGTACCCCCATCTCTGGGGGTATCTCCGGGACATCTACCAGACGCCGGGCGTCGCCGAGACCTGCCATCTCGGCGAGATGAAGCGTCACTACTACTGGAGCCAGAGCTCCGTGAACCCGACCCGGATCGTTCCCGCGGGGCCGCACGTTCCCCTGGGCGAGCCCCACGACCGGGCCGGGCTCCAGGCGACCTAGCGGACGCTGTCGGCCGCGCGCGGGACCGAGGCCTCGCCGACCGTGCTGACGTCGTCGGCCGCGAAGCTCTTGAACACTTCCTCGGCGCGCTTGCGCTCCTCGGGGGTGTCGGTGCTGACGGCGACGAGCAGGTTCCCGCCCTTGATCTTGCCCTCGTACTTCTTCGCCTCGAGCTCGGGAATGCCCATGCCGACGAGCGCGCCGGTCAGGCCGCCGACGCCCGCGCCGACCGCCGCGCCGCCGAGCGTCGCGAGGAGCGGACCGGCCGCGATGAAGGGCCCGAGCCCGGGGATCGCGAGAGCGCCGAGGCCCGCGAGCAGACCGATGGTGCCGCCGATGACGCCGCCGCCGCCCGCGCCCGCCACGGCGCCTTCCGGGGCCTTCGTGTTGTGCTCGTGCGCGAAGTCCGCGGTGCCGGACTTGTCCGGGAAGAGAACGGAGATGTCGCCCGGCGAGAATCCGACGTTCTGCAGCTGCGAGACGATCGCCTCGGCCTGATCGTGGCGCTGGACGAGAGAGATGACGGCCTTCTTCATGATGATCTCCTGACGTTGCTGACGGTTGAGAGAGCTCGCGTGACCTGCGCGGTCACTTCTTCACTTCGAGCTGGTTGTCGACGTCGACGACGCCGGCGGCAGCTCGCGTCTTCTGCTCGATGTTCGCCTTCTCGGCGTCGCTCTTCACCGGCCCGCGCAGCGTGACCTTTCCGTTCTGCGTGATGATCTTCACGTTCTTCGCGTTGAAGGACAGCGACCCGTCGGCGACGACCGCCCGGCGCACGGCCGCAGTGATGTCGCGATCCTTGCCGGCGCCCTGGTCCATCGGCGTCAGCGTGGCGCCGTTGCGGTCACGCTCGTTCTTCTTGGTATTCGTGGCATTCGGGTCGCCGTTGCTCGCGGTGGTCGCGCCGGCCGCGGAGGTTCCCGCCGCCGTGGCGCCGTTCGCGGTGCCGTGATCGCCGGCGGCGCCGAGCGGAGCGACGGCGGCCGGCTGCGGATACGTCTGCTGCGCGTGCGGAGTGCCCGAGGTGTCGCCGCCGTTCGCGGCGGTCGTCGTGTCACCCGCGGTCGCGCCGCTCGCGGCCGCGTGGTTGGAGCCGCTCGCCGCGGTGGCCGAGGTGTCGCTCGTCGTGGTGGAGGACGTCGTGGTCGGCGACTGCGCCGGGTGGCGGTCCGAGCAGGCGGCGACGGCGCCGAGGGTACAGAGCAGAGCGACCATTACGTTCTTCATGACTGGAAATGCCTCCGTGAATGTGTGCGGTGGCCTCAGCAACAGCGGTGCCACGGGCTCGCGCGTCCCCGCGCGCGGGAGAACACGAGCGGAATCGCGGGGCTCGGCCGTTGGCGCGCGGCGCGCGGCGGTGCGCCGCGTTGCATGTCGTCGCGTCGCGCGTGATCGCCCCGGCGCGTCCGGGCTTCGTGCTACGGGCCGGGACGGCTCACGGGCGCGGCTTTGGGAGGTAGCTGCGGGCGAGGACCGTCCAGTCCTCCCCGCCGTGCCCCTCGGCGATGACGGCGTCCATCAGCTCGGCGATCGCGGGGAGCACGGTGAGCGGCACCTGTCCGCGCTCGGCCTGCGCCAGCATCAGCCGCGCGTCCTTCCGCGCCATCGACAGCTCCCACGACGGCGAGGAGAAGTCGCCCTCGGTCATCCTCGCGAGCCGCGCGCCGACCGTCGTGCCGGGATTGAAGAGCGTGAACAGGTTCTCGACGTCGCTCGGCGTCAGGCCGCTCGCGCGCGCCACGCCGAGCATCTCGGCGAGGCCGCTCGTGAGGAACATGAGGAACATGTTTCCGAGCAGCTTGTAGCCGGCGGCGGTCTCGGGGAGTGGACCCAGGTTCTCGAGCTTGCCGGTCATCGCGGCGAGCGCCGGCTCCACCGCGGCGATGCGGGCCGGGTCGCCGGAGACCAGCATCAGCCCCTTGCTCTGGAGCGCGTGGGTGGGGCCCATGAACACGGGCGCGTGCAGGAACGTGATGCCGCGCTCCTTCCAGCGTGCCGCGCGATCACGGACGCCGTCGACCGACGTGGTGGTGTGGTCGATCACGACGACGTCCTCGCCGAAGCCGGGGCGGGCGCGCTCGAGCACGTCGTCCACCGCCTCGTCGTCGGAGAGCGTCAGGTGGATGCGCTTTGCGCCCCGGGCGGCGTCGGCAGGCTCGGCGAGCGCCTTCGCGCCAGTCTCCTCGAGCGCCTGCGCCTTCGAGGCGGTGCGGTTCCACACGTGGACGTCCTCACCACGACGACGCAGGGCGCGGACGAAGCCGGAGCCGAGCAGGCCCGTACCGAAGAACGCGATCATGGGCGCCACTCTACGGCTGCGGCTCCGCCCCGTCTGCCCTCGAATTGGGCCCGCCGGACCACTCGCGGCTAGGGTCTCGCTTCATGAAGTCCGAGTCGCTCGTCGGCGTGACCATCGCCGGGAAATATCGGATCGAGGCGCTGGTCGGGCAGGGGGCCATGGGGTCCGTGTACCGCGCGACGCAGGTGGCGCTCGGCACCACGCTCGCCCTCAAGGTGCTGCATCGCCCGCTGCTCGCGGAGCCGATGTTCGGGGTGCGATTCCTGCGCGAGGCGCAGGCTGCGTCGCGCGTCGATCACCCGAGCTCGATCCGCGTGCTGGACTTCGGCGAGGAGCCGGACGGCCTGCTCTACATCGCGATGGAGTACGTGGACGGGCAGACGCTCGCGGCGCTCATCGCCAACGAGTCTCCGCTGCCGGTCGCACGCATCGTCGACATCGCCAGCCAGGCGCTCGCCGCGCTCGCGGTGGCGCACGATCTCGGGGTCATCCATCGTGACCTGAAGCCCGAGAACATCATGGTGCTGCGGGGCGAGGACGACGAGGGCCGCACGCACGACATCGTCAAGGTGTGCGATTTCGGCGTCGCCAAGCTGCTCGCCGGGGCGCGCAACGGTCCGTCGGTGACGGCCCAGGGGCTCGTGGTCGGCACGCCCGAGTACATGTCTCCGGAGCAGGCGCGCGGCGAGGAGCTCGATGCGCGGAGCGACATCTACGCGATGGGCGTTCTCCTGTTCCACCTGATGACCGGCAAGGTGCCGTTCGACTCGTCGACGGCGTTCGGCACGGCGCTCATGCACGTCAACGACGAGCCCACGCGGCCTCGTCTCCTGAACCCCAACGCCTCCGCGCGCCTCGAGCAGATCTGCCTGAAGGCGATGCGGAAGAAGCCCGAGGATCGCCACGGCTCTGCGCGCGAGCTGCGCGCCGAGCTCCGCACCGTCACCGGTAACGACGAGGAGATGCCCATGAGCCACGATGAGCCGCGCGTCGAGCGCTTCGAGGACGACGAGATCCCGCAGAGCCTGCTTGCGCAGATCGAGCGCCGGCCGCGGCGCGGGGGGCTTCTCGCCGCCACGCTCCTCGCGGGGGCGATGCTGGCGGGCGGGGTCTACCTGCACCATCGGTCGGTGGCGCTGCCGGTGGCGGCGGCTACGCCTGCGGCGGTCGCCGCGGCAACGGGGGCGCCGGTCGCCGCGGCAACGGGGGCGCCGGTCGC
>JAQBQL010000047.1 GCA_028287035.1 Labilithrix sp.
GTGGCCGGGCCGGCCAGCCCCCTGGCCCGCGCCACCCCGCGCCGCGCCTCACCCCGCGCCGGCGGTACCGAGCAGGTGGCCGATGAGCGCGGTGATCGCCATCGCCGCCGTCCCCCCGAGCACGACCCGGAAGGCCGCCCGCACGACGGGCGCGCCGCCCAGATGCCCGCCGGCCCCGCCGAGCGCCGCGAGGCTCACCACGCTGACCCCGGCGATGGCCGCGATGCGCAGCTGCGGCGGCGCGAGCAGCAGGGCGATGATCGGCAGCAGCGCCATCGACGCGAAGCTCGCCGCCGATACCGCGGCGGCCTGGAGCGGGCGCGCGCGCGTCGCATCCTGGAGCCCGAGCTCGTCACGGAGGTGCGCGTCGAGCCGCCGTTCGCCGTCGCTGAGCTGCTTCGCCACCTCGAGCGCGAGCTCCGGAGCGAGGCCGCGGCGCCGGTAGATCCCGGCGAGCTCCTCGAGCTCCCCCGGAGGGTCGGCCTCGAGCTCGCGCATCTCGCGCGCGATGTCGGCCTCCTCGGCGTCGCGCTGCGAGCTGACTGACACGTACTCGCCGGCGGCCATCGACAGCGCGCCGGCGACCAGGCCGGCCACGCCGGCGACGAGGATCGACGAACGAGACGCCTGCGCGGCGGCGACCCCCATCATCAGGCTCGCCGTGGACACGACGCCGTCGTCGGCGCCGAGCACCGCCGCGCGCAGCCACCCGCCGCGCTCGCCGCGATGCCCCTCGGTGTGCTTTCTCACGCGCACACCTCTACCACCGACCGTGACCGCGCGTGAGGAGGCTCAGTTGCTGGCGCAGATGCCGAACGCCCCGTCCTTGAACGCGGCGCTCGGCACGCACGTCTGCGGCGACGGGCAGTCGCTCGCGCTGACCTTGCATAGCTTGAAGCACTTGCGCGCGCCGGGCTGGCCGAGACACGCGAGGTCGGCCGCGCAGTGCGACTCGTCGCACGAGTCGCCGACCTGACGATCACCGACCGCGACGCACCCGGTATCGCCGCTCTCGGTCACGACGGTGCACGTCTCGGAGGCCGCGCACTCACCCTTGCCGAGCAGCGTGCTGCAGCGCTTCACCGGCATGCAGACGGGCGCCTTTGCGTTCAGATCGACGAGGCTCTGCACGTCGCAGAACGTGGCGCTCCCGTTGGCGAGTGTCCCCGAGCAGGTGCCGGTGCAGCAGTAATGCCGGCACGACTTGTTGCCCTTCTCGCCCGCGACGCAGTCGTAGCCAGGCGCGCAGTCGGAGCCGCGGTCGCACGTGGCGCCGTTGGTGCCCGCGGCCGCCGACTCGCCGAAGCATTGCGGGGCGACGCCGCCGTCGTCGCCATGGGTGAGGCGGCAGCTGTGCGCGTCCTCGCCGTCCGTCCCGGCGCCCGCGTCGGGGGACGCCTGCGCCGCGCACTCCTTGCTCGACGCGGAGCGCTCGTGCGCGTCGTCATCGGGCATGCAGCTGTCCGCCTGCGCGGTGTTGCAGAGCGGGTTGCCGCGGTAGCGGCCCGAGCTCGCGGTGCCCCCATCGCTGAGCGGCTTCGGCGTGCCCCCGCCCGTCGTCGTGTCGTCGGGGCGCTGCGTACCCTGCTGCGCCACGTCGCCGGGCGTGACCTCCTCGGCCGAGCACGCGACCACGGCGAACGCGGTTCCGAGGGCGGCGAGCACGACTGCGAGCGGAGCGAAGCGGAGGAGCAAGAGGGTGACCACCGGTCGAGGGCCGCGGGCGACGCGGCCAGAAGCACGTAATGACAAGCGTATTACGAACCGCAGACGACGACGAATGATTCACGCCTCGTGCCGGCCTCCGCCCGCACGAAGAACCCGCGACAAACCGGGGCGATCGCGGTGCCGCCGCGCGCGGCTCCCGCCGTCACCCCTGACGCCGGTGTCGTGGGTGGCGCGGATCCGCACCGCCGTGCACCCCGCCGGGATGGCTCAGCGCGTCTCGACGTCCCGGGTCACCGCGTTGCCCGCGGCATCGAACGCGCGGACCACCACGATGTGCGAGCCGGGGGGCACGATCGCCCCGACGTCCGCGTCGACCGCCTCGTCGAGGGTGTCGTAGATGCCGTCGGCGGCGGCGAGCGGGCGCCACTCGAGCTTGCCGTCGACCGCGACCTCGACCCTGGTGATGGGCGAGGTCCCGTCGACGACGCGGGCCCGGAGGCGCCGGCCGTTGATGGCGAGGTTGTCGATGCGGGGCGGCGTGTTGTCGACGAGCACCGTCTCCGAATCGAGGGCGTGCTTCTGCACCTGGTCGATCGGATTGGCGGGCTCGTCGCTCGCCTCCACCCGGACGCGGTACTTGCCCTCGGGAAGCGCCGCCGTGTCCCAGTCGAGCTCGGGCTTGGTGAGCACGTCGTCGGTCTTCAGGGCGTCGCGCCAGAGGGTCTGCCCCTCGCGCTTGAAGGCGACGCGGTAGCGGAGCGGATCGCTGTCGGGGTTCTCGACCTTCCAGGTCACCTTCACGACGCTGTCGTGCTTGTTCGGCTCGCCGCCGCTCGCGGGCACGTCCTTCTGCGGCTCACGGACGGGCGCGCTCTTCGGCGACGCGCTGACCTCGGTGACCACCGGCCGGACGTTCTCGGTCACGAACGGGATCGTGACCTCGCTCAGCACCGCGTTCGGGTCACGCGTCCACCGTGCGCGCACCTGGACGAAGCGCGCGGCCGGGGAGGTGATGGGACCGGCCGCGGCGAGCGGGTTGCTCCACGCGGACCAGGTCGCGTCGGGCGTCGTCGTGTTGCCGGAGCGCGTCGACAGCTCGAGGTTGCCGGTCGACTGCCACGACAGATGACCGAACCGCGCGTTCAGCGTCGCATCGAGCACCTTGCTCGTCCACACCGCGTCCGCGCCGCCCTTGCCGAGGATGCGATGCGCGATCGGCGGATCGCTGGTGGCGACGACGCCCTTGCCGCCGACGAGGCTGATCGCGCCGACCTGCCGCTCGTCGGTGTCGGCGACGAGCGTGACGACGTGCGCGTCGTCCACGGTGTAGATGCGCCCGTTCGCGCCGGTGCCGACGAAGGGCCGTCCCTGCTCGTCGAGGGCGAGCGCGAGGTAGTGCGTGTCGTCGTGCTTCATCATGCGCTCGGCGCGGCCCTGCGCGTCGAAGCGGTAGAGGACGCCCTTGCCGGCCTTGGGGCGCGGCGCGGTGGCCGGGCCGGCCGGCGTGCGACCGACCGCGGGCGAGCGCTTCGGCGGCTCGGGCGCCTCGCCGTACTCGTTGGCGATCGCCCAGATGATCCCCTTCGACACGGCGACGCCCTTGACCTCCTCGCCGGGAAGCGTCGCGAGCACGGTCGCGCGTCCCGGCCCGGTGATGCGATAGAGGTTGCCCTTGCCGCTCGAGCCGGCGAGCAGATCGCCGTTGTCCATCATCGCGAGTGAGACGAGGTGGCCCTCGCTGCATCGGTAATAGACGGAGCTGGCGCCGCTCGGCTCGACCCGGAACACCTTGCCCTCGGGGCCGGTCGCCGCGAAGAGGCCGGTGCCGGCCCGGTCGAGCACGAGCGCCCAGACGTGGCTCGCGTCCGGCAGCGTCGCGAACACGTCGGCCTTGCCCTGGCTGATCCTGAAGATCTTCCCGTCCGGCATCGTCGCCGCGTAGATCGCGCCGCCCTTGGCCTGCACCATCGACGTGACGGCGAGCGCGCCCGTGTCGGCGAACAGCGTGACCGCGTCACCGGCGAGCTTGTAGACCTTGCCGTGCGGGCTCGTGCCGAGGAGCGTCGTTCCGTCGGCGAGAGTCAGCGCCGCGAACGACGCGCTCGCCTCGGGGATGGGCGCGCTGCCGAGCGTGAAGCCGGCCCGGACGGCGCCGTCGGAGCTCACGCTCGTCCCCTTGAGATCGCCGCCCGAGAGCTTGTCGAGGGTGTCGAGCACGAACGTGCGCGTACCGACCGCGCCGGCGTGCGAGGTCCCGAGGGCGGAGGCGAGAACGAGCGCGGCGCAGACCGAGGCGCGCGCGAGCGAGAAGCGCATCCCCCGATCCTACACCGCCCGGCGCCCCACGGAAAAAACCCGGCTCACGCGGGCAAGCCCAGGCAGGCGCCTTCAGCGCATCGGCGTCTTCACGTGGACCTTCGCGCGCTCGGTCCCGTCGACGTAACGGTCGAGCGGCGTGACCACGCGGGCCATCGACGCGAACGGATCGGGCGCCACGTCCGAGCTGACGGGACGGAGCGCATCGAGCGCGAAGGCGGGCAGCCGGTCGGCGACGTGCCCCTCGTAGGCGACCCCGACCGCGCGGTTCCGGTACTGCACGACGAGGCTGCGCGGCAGCACCGTCTGCTTCGTGGAGTTCGCGAGCAGCTCGCCGAGGTTCTGCGGGGACGCGAGGTCCGGCACGACCGCGTAGCCGGGCGCGATCTCGAGCTCCACGTCCTTGCCGGCCATCTCGTCGGGGAAGCGCACCTCGAGGACGCGCGTGACCTCGGGCCCGGCATACGGCACGAGGTGAACGCGGAGACGCGCCGGCTGTCCGACGTCGACGACGGGATCGAGCACGTCGACGCCGCGCAGCCGCCAGAGGTCACGCGTGTAGTCGACGGTGATGGTCCCCTCGACGCGGTCGATGTGGGTCTTCTCCCAGGGGTTGTTGAGCACCTCGCCGACCGCGCGGCCGATCTTGGAGTGCGCGAAGTCGCCCGCGTCGGGCATGCCACCGACCGCGACGCCGAAGTCGTCGAGCTCGATCGCGCCGTGGCCGCGGACGCCGAGCTTCGTCTTCAGGTGCCAGGTGACGTCGCGCCGCTCGCTGATCGTCGCGTCGACCACCGAGCCGAGCACCGACGCCACGAGCGAGGCGCTCATGAAGCGGTCGTCGGTGATCTGGACGTTCCACGTCTTCTTCGTGATCCCGTCGGCGCCCTTGATCTCGATGGCCATCGGGAACATCGGCGCGGGCTTGCTCTCGTCGACGACGACCGCGCTCTGCCGGTCCTGCACGAGCGACCCGAGCGGCCGCACCGCCTCGCCGATCTTCGAGCTCGCCTGGTCGCTCGCGAAGATCCAGTGGACCGTGCCGATGGCCGCGGGCAGCGCGCTGGTACCGGCCTCCATCATCGGGTGACCGAAGCCGCACAGCCGGTTGCCCTCGACGTGCGTGACGGTGCCGAGGCCCATGAACGACACGTCGCCGCTCGCCATCTGCACGCCGAGCGCGCCGCCGTCGACGTAGTGGAGCGGCGCATTCGGGTCCTGCTTGCCGCCGCCGCCGCCGGCCTGCATCGGCTCGAGGCCGAGCGGTCCGAACAGCTTCGACACGAGCGCCATCGACCGATCGCTCATGCCGCCGAGCATCAGCGGGGTCGCCGCCGGGCGGACGGGCTTCGCGGGATCCTGGCCCATCGTCATGCGCGAGGCGACCTGCCGGGCGTGGGTCTCGAGATCGTAGGTGCCGGGCGCGCCGTCGAAGGCGGTCGCGCCGGTGCCGGGGCCGAGGTCGTTCTCGGCGCGCTTCTTCGGCGCGGGCTCGGCGCTCGCGCGCGGCAGGGGAGCGCCGCCCTCGAGCGGCCAGAACCCCGGCGGGATGGGCCGGCGCATCTCGCTCAGCATCAGGTTGATGGGCGTGACGCCGGCGATCGGCTCGACCGCGAACGAGGACCACGAGTACGCGTAGGCGCCGGCGAGGCGGCCATCGAGGTAGATCGGGCTGCCGCTCATGCCGCGCACCGTCTTCGTGACGTTGAGGCGCGGGTGGGGCGTCTTGATGAGCACCAGCTCCTGGCCGGGCCGGAAGTTGCGGAGCACGCCGACGACCTCGACATCGAACCGCTCGGGCTGCGTGCCCTTGAAGACGGTGAGGCCGTAGCCCTTCATCCCGTCCTTGATCTCGTCGACCGAGATCGTCGTGCCCTTCTGGTCGCCGTGGGCGAGCGGGATGGTCAGGCCGAGACCCGCGAGGAGGCCGATGGCGAGCGCGCCGATCGGCAAGAATTCGTTCCGCACCTCCTCATGGTTACGCACACGCGCGGAACCGTAAAGCTTTCACTCGTACGGGTTGGGCGGCGCGTTCTCGCCCGGGCTCTCCGGCGGGTCGGCGGGATCCTTCGGCAGAGGCTTCGCGCCGGCGTCGAGGAGGCGCTTCCTGGAGGAGCTCATGGGCCGCGGGGCCTCGGGCGTGGCCGGCGTGAGCGTCACGTCGAGCTCGGGCGGGCTCGAGGAGTCGATGACGACGACGCGGTCGTCGTACTTGTCGGCGCGGACGAGCACGAGCATGGTCTTGCCAGGGTCGGGCTTCGTGATGATGTCGGCGCCGCGCGGCAGGACCACGCCGTCGAGGATGAGCACGGCCGTGTCGGGCGTCGCACGCAGGTGGACGCGTCCGCGCGTGGCCCCGGCGCTCGCGGCGGCGGCGGCGGCGCTCGCGCGTTCGGCGGCGATGGCCGCGAGCTGCGCGCTCGCCGCGGCGCTGGCCGATGCCTCGGCCCGTACGCGATCGGCGCGCGCCTTCCGCTGCCCGTGCACGTACGAGAGCACGCCGACCCCGAGCACGATGCCGAGGAGCGCGGCGGTGAGCACGACGAACACGTTGCGCCGCACCGGCGCGTCGCCGCCCTCGACCATCATCGCGCCGCTGCCGGAGTCGAGGCCGCCCGCCGCCTCGACCGCGGCCGGCACCCAGGCGGTCGGCGCGGTGCGCACGAGCAGCGGATTGGCGGCGTCGTCGCGGAGCGCCCGCGCGCGCTGCTCGAGCTCCTCGCCGCAGCGCTCGCGGATGAGCGCCGCGATCTGCGCGTCGCCCACCGCCGGCCCGCTGTTCCGCAGGTAGGCCTCGAGCGCGAGGCGCATCTGCTCGGCGCTGGCGTACCGGTTCTGCGGATCGTTGGCGAGCGCGCGCATGACCACGATCGCGAGCTCGTGCGGATACTGCGGGATGATCGCGGCGGGCGGCTCGTATCGCCCGAGCACGATCGACGTCATCACCTGCGGATCGTGCTCGCCCTGGAAGGGCCGCTGTCCCGTCGTGATCTCGTAGAGAACGCAGCCGAGCGCGAACACGTCGGCGCGCCGGTCGACGAAGCCGCCGGTGAGCTGCTCCGGCGCCATGTACGCGAGCTTGCCCTTCAGCTGCCCGGCGATCGTCATGTGCGACTTGCCGAGGGCCTTGGCGACGCCGAAGTCGGTGACCTTCACCGAGCCCGCCGAGGTGATGAGCAAGTTGTGCGGGGACATGTCCCGGTGCACGACGCCGAGGGGGCGTCCGTCTTCCCCGAGCAGCTCGTGGGCCGCGTGGAGGCCGGCGCACGCGTCGGCGACGATGCGCGCGGCGATGCGCGGACGGATCGGGACGCGGTCGCACTCGGTCACGTCGTGGGTGCCGGGACGGAGGACGCGGATGAGCGAGGGGCCGTCCAGCCACTGCATCGCGAGGAAGAGGACGCCGTCCTGCTCGCCCATCTGGAACGTGCTGCACACGTTGGGATGGCGGACCCGCGACGCGATGCGCGCCTCGTCGAGGAACATCTTCCGGAACTCGACGTTCTCGGCGAGCTCCGGAAGGAGCATCTTCAGCGCGACGACGTCCTTCGTTCCGCGGACGCGCGCGGCCCACACGGTGGCCATGCCGCCGGCGCCGATCGGAGCGATGAGCTCGTACGGGCCGAGGATGCTCCCCGCCTGAAGATCCTCGGCGTCGGTCCGGACCTCGGTCACCTTGCTCCGCAGTATAGGAGACGCTTGGCTCTCCGCGTCATCTCATCACAGTCCCGCGCAGGGGGCCGGGATGGATCGCCGGCTCACCGCCGCGCCGCGTCGCGCCGGCTCGAGGTAGGCGGGACGGCGACCGTGCGTTAGAAGCACGGACATGCACGCGGCCTGGTGGATGCTCGGAGCGCTCGCGGTTCTCGCCATCGCCTATCGCTACTACTCGGCGTTCCTGGCGGCGCGTGTCCTCTGTCTGGATGACGCGCGGGTGACGGCGGCGCATCGCCTCGAGGACGGCGAGAACTTCCACCCCACCAACCGCGTGGTCCTCTTCGGGCACCACTTTGCCGCGATCACCGGCGCCGGACCGCTGATCGGGCCGGTGCTCGCCGCGCAGTTCGGCTTCTATCCGGGCTTTCTCTGGATCCTGTTCGGCGTCGTCCTCGCGGGCGGCGTGCACGACTTCATCATCCTCGTCGCCTCGACGCGGCGGAACGGCCGCTCGCTCGCCGAGATCGCGCGCGACGAGCTCGGCCCGACGCTCGGCATCGTCACCGCGGTCGCCATCCTGTTCATCATCATCATCGCGCTCGCCGGGCTCGGCAACGTGGTGGTGGGCGCGCTGGCGGAGAGCGCATGGGGCGTCTTCACGGTCGGCGCCTCGATCCCGATCGCGCTCGTGATGGGCTTCTACATCAACAACGTCCGCGGCGGCTCCGCGCGGGGCATCCGCGAGGCGACGGTCTTCGGCGTCGTCCTCCTCTTCGCGGCGCTCATCGCCGGCAAGCACATCGGCGACTCGTCCTTCGCGCATCACCTCAAGCTCTCGAAGCCGGTGCTCACGCTGGCGATGGCGGCCTACGGCTTCATCGCGAGCATCCTGCCGGTCTGGATGCTGCTCTGCCCGCGCGACTACCTCTCGAGCTACCTGAAGATCGGGACGATCGGGCTCCTCGTGGTCGGCGTCATCGTCGTGAACCCGGAGATCCAGATGCCCGGCCTCACGCCGTTCATCCACGGCGGCGGGCCGATCGTGAAGGGGCCGCTCTTCCCGTTCGTTTTCATCACCATCGCGTGCGGCGCGATCAGCGGCTTCCACGCGCTCGTGGCGAGCGGCACGACGCCGAAGATGGTCGACAAGGAGAGCGACTGCCGCGCCATCGGCTACGGAGCGATGCTCGTCGAGGGCCTCGTCGGCATCACCGCGCTCATCGCCGCCTGCGCGCTGCCGCAGGAGGACTACGTCGCCATCAACACGAACCCGCAGGTCGCGATCGTGGCCAGCGACGCCTCGCACGGCGAGGGGCTCGCGCGCGACGCCCGCCAGCTCGCAGCCCTCGATGGCGTGCTCAGCGCGCACGACCGGCAGCTCCTCGGCCTTTCCGAAGGAGCGAGCGTCGCTTCCCTCGAAGGCAAGAAGGTAGGCCTCTCGAGCGCCCTCGCGCTGTCGAACGGGACGCTCGCCGCGCTCGAGTATCACGTCGATCCGGCGGCGGCGCGCGCCACCATGCTCGAGGACGCCGACTTCGCGCGCCTCGGGGTCCACGTGAAGGAGCTCCCCGCGCTGCAGCGTCAGGCCGACGAGGTCGTCGCGGCGCGCACCGGCGGCGGCGTGTCGCTCGCGGTCGGCATGGCGCGCGTCTTCAGCGGGCTGCCCGGCATGAGCACGCTGCTCGCGTACTGGTACCACTTCGCAATCATGTTCGAGGCGCTCTTCATCCTCACCACGATCGACACGGGGACGCGCATCGGGCGCTTCCTCATGCAGGAGTTCCTCGGCCGCGTGTCGCCCTCGCTCGGCGCGTCGACCAGCAAGCCCGGCGCGATCCTCGCGACGTCGCTCATCGTGGGCGGCTGGACGTACTTCATCCTCACCGGATCGATCTCGACGATCTGGCCGATGTTCGGCATCGCCAACCAGCTGCTCGCCTGCACGGCGCTCTGCATCGGCACCACGATCGTGCTCCGCGAGGGCAAGAAGAAGATCTACGCGCTCGTCACGCTCTGCCCGCTGCTCTTCGTGGGCACGACCACGCTGGCGGCGGGCATCGAGAGCGTGCGCAAGATCTTCCTGCCGCTCATGGACGTGCCGGCGACCCGGACCATCGGCATGGTGAACGTGGTCGTGACGTGCCTGCTGCTCGCGTGCATCGTCATGATCATCGTGGGGAGCGCCGTCCGCTGGTGGGGGCTCGCGCGGGCCCCGCGCATCGAGGTCGCGCCGGCCGAGTGACGACGCGCCGTCAGGGCGGCGTGGGCGCGTAGACCTGCGGAGGACCGATCGACAGATCGTCCTCGGCGACGCCCACCGAGACCTCGGCGCCGACGACGACGTTCGAGCCGTCCGGCTTGATGTCGAACGCGGGGAGCGTCAGCAGCGTCTTCGTCTGGAGGACGCCGCGCTCCGAGACCACGTCGATGCGCAGCTCGTGGAGGCCGGGCTCGACCAGCGGGCCGTCGATGCGCACCATGGGCGGAGGCGTCACCGCGGCGGGCGCGCACGCGATCTCGGCCTCGCCGACCGGCGCGTCGTCGAGGAAGGCCTGGACCTTGACCTTCTTGCCCTTCGCGCAGGCTGCGGTCCCGGAGACGCCGTCGTACGCGTACACGTGGAGGGGCGCGCGGTTCTCACGCAGCGCCGTCAACCAGGACGGACACGGCGGGACCGGCGCACAGACCTCACGGACCGGCGCACGTGGCGCAGGCCTCGGCGCAGCACACGCCGCTCCCACGAGGGTGAGAGCGAGCGCGAATGCAGTCGCCGTGAGGCCTGCGGGGCTCACGGGGTGGGCGAAGGCTCAGGCCTTCTTCGTCGCGGGCTTCGCGTCGGCAGCGGTCGTGCTGTAGCCCTCCGGGTGGACCGGGAAGGCGGGCGTGCCCAAGCGGCGCTTGTCGCGCTTGTTGCGCTTGCCCGCGGTGGTGGCCTTGCGCTTGCGGATGCGTTCGAACTGCTGGGTAGACGAGACCATGGTGTTCCTCGAGGCCCGGGACGACCGGGGCCGCGCAAAATGGCGAAAGACCAGCTCGCTGTCAAGGCGGGCGGCCCCTCCGCGGCTAGCCGGAGGGCGGAAAGAGCGCCTGGATGTCCCGGTACGGGAGGTCCGCGCCCGCGAAGTCGGTCACGTCGTCGCCCTCGAGGAGCGCGCGCGCGGCCTTCCGGGCCGCCCCGTAGGCCACGTCCGCGAGGCCGGTGCCGACCGTCAGGCGCCGCACGCCGAGCCGGCGGAGCGCCGCGAGCGGAGGGAGGCCCGGTCCCAGGAGGACGTTCAAAGGCAGCCGGGTGCTCGCCACCACCGCCTCGAGGTCGCGCTCGGTCGCGAGGCCCGGCACGAACAGACCGTCCGCACCCGCCGCCTCGAAGAGCCGCGCGCGCCGGACCACCTCGGGCGCGATGGCGTCGCCCTCGACCTGCCGGTGGAGCACCACGCACGTGCGGGCGTTGAGGAAGATGCCGCTGCCGAGGCGCGCCTTCACGGCGCGGATCTTCGCGACGAGCAGCGCAGGATCGGCGCCGCCGTCCTCGAGGTTCACCCCCGCGGCGCCGCCGGCGACGAGGCGCGCGACGTTGTCGGCGACCTCTTCCGGGCTCTCGGCGTACCCGCGTTCGGCGTCCACGGTCACGGGCCGCGACGTCACGCGGGCGATGGCGCGCGCCACCTCCGCGAGCTCGGCGAAGGGAAGGCCCTCGCCGTCACGGTAGCCGCGCGCCCACGCGACGGCGGCGCTGCTCGTCGCGATGGCCCGGGCGCCTGCGTCCTCGACGAGGCGCGCCGACAGCGCGTCCCAGGCGTTGGGAAGTACGAGGAGCTCACCGGGCGCGGTGAGCGAGCGGAGCGCCTCGACGTGCGAGGCGCTCGCTTCGCGGTTGCTCACGGCGTTCGCGAGCCGCTCAGTGACGGACGGTGACGGGCGCCGAGTACGTCGCCTCGGCGAACGGGGCGACCTTCGCGCCCATGAGCGCGCTCTTGATGCAGTCGGCCGCGGGCTTGCCCGCCGCGCCGCCCGAGACGCTGACGCTCTGCACGGTGCCGGCCGAGACGAACACGATCGTCGCACGCGAGACCGCGTCGTCCGGACCGAGGCACGCGCGCGCGCTCGGGAGGACCGCGCCGATGGCGCCGGTGACCGCGCCCTGCGAGGGCTTCTGCGGGACGGTGCCCGCCGCGAACTGCGGGCCGTTCTCGGCGGCCGCCGGGGTCGCCTTGTCCTTGTCGCCGACGGCGCCCTTCATGGCCGCGCCGAGGTCGCCGGCAGGGCCGGACTCGGTGGGCGCGAGGTCCTTCTGCGTGAGCTTCGCCGGACCCTCGTCCTTCGGCTTCGCAGCCGCTGCCCCGACGGGCGCCGCGGCCACCTTCGTGCCGGCCGCCGGCTTCGCGGCCTTGGGATCGGGCGAGCTCGGGAGCGCGTTCGGGTCCATCTCGGGAGCGCTCGGCGTCGCCTCGGCGGCGGCCACCGTGGTGGCGGGCTTCGGCGCGTCGACGGGCTTCGCGACGGTCTCGACGGGCTTCGGTGCGGCGACGGCCGCGTCGTGCGTCCGGTTCTTCACGACCACGAACCCGCCGGCGGCGATGGCCGCGGCGCCGAGGAGCGCGAGGACGACGACGACGCCGCCCTTCTTCTTCGGCTGGATCGAGGGATGAGCGCCGGCCGCGTCGACCGACGGCGCGCTGGAGGGCGCAGCGTAGGAGGCGGGGGCAACGCTCGGCGCGGAGGGCGCGCTGCTGATCACCGCCTGGGAGACGCTCGCCTGGGAGACCGGCGCCTGCGAAACGGGCGGCGCGGACATGGGGGGCAGCGACGGCATCGGCTGCTGCAGCTGCTGGGAGACCGGGCCGGGCCGCACGGAGGCCGGCTCGTCGTCGAAGAGGCCGCCGCTCGCGAGCGGCGTCGTCTGGGCGCGGACCGCGGCCTGCGGATCCGACTGGGCGGCCATCGCGAGGTCCACGATGCCCGAGTCGTCCTTGCTCGCCTCGGCGGCGCGCGCGACCCCGGTCACCGAATGGGGCGAGCTGGGGATGCTGCTGACCGAAGGGGACGGCGGGTACGACAGCGGACCGGACACCGACGGCGGCGGAGGGGTCAGGCTGCCGGTGCTGGCCAGCTTGGCGAGGTCTTGAAGGCTCCGGCGGTCGCGCTCTCGGTCGGGCTGCATCGTCATCGTTTCACCTTTCGACGCGTGTTTTCGCGGCGTTTGGTCGGTGGTCACCGACGCGGCGGAGTTATGACCTTCGCCGGGAATTTGTCCAAGCGGGTGGATCAACAAACTGTCATCGGAGACGTCAGCCCCCACCGCGCCTGGCTCAGCCGTGGCGAGCCGCGCCTCGATGGAGAGGGCGGTTTCTTCCCATTCCATCGAACTTTTCTGCGGCTCCGGCCACGCACCAAGAGCGGCATCGAGGCTCACCTTCTTCGGGGTCTCACTCACGTCCCATCTCCCTCGGTGTCGTAGCCGCGCGCGGCCATGGACTCCTTCAGCTTGCGCCGGGCCTCGTGGATGCGCCACGCAATCGTGCCTTCCGGCGCGCCGAGGATGGCCGAGGCCTCCTCGTGGGAGCGACCGTCGATGCACACGAGGAGGAGCGTCGTGCGGAGCGTCTCGCTCAGCTGGTCGATGCAATGACACAGCGCGACGTAGAGCTCGCGGCGCTGGGCGCTGCCCGCCGGGTCGGCGCTCTCCGGCCGGGTCTCGACGAGGAGCCCGTCGAGGCGCGGATCGTCCGGTTCATGGGTCGCGCGCGAGGTCTTCCGGGCGCGGATCCGGTTCAAGGAGAGGTTCACCGCGATCCGGTAGAGCCACGTGAACGCCTCGCTCCGCCCGTCGAAGCGCGCGAGCGCATGGAACGCGCGGATGAACGTCTCCTGCGTCACGTCCTCGGCCTCGGTCCGGTCGCGCAGCATGTGCACGGCAAGCCGACGAATTCGCTGCTGATGCCGGCGGACGATCACGCCGAACGCCGCCTTGTCGCCGCCGCGGGCGAGGTCCACGAGCTCGCGGTCGGTCAGGTTCACGCCAGGGTCCATGTTCGACGCGCTTCTCGTCGCGGGGCTCACCCGCACCCCGGAACAGGGCGCCGGCTCGATGGGGTCGAGGTGGCCGGCGGCGCGTGACGATACCGTGTCCACGCGCTCTTGGACAAAACTCGTTTCGTCGCCTTGGGTTCGGAAGGATTTGCCTCCGCGACGGCTTCCTGGGCATCCAATCCCTCCCTATGCTTCGCGCTCTCACGGGGGGCGGACCTTCTCATCATGACCGAACGCGCTGCGATCACCGACGACGTACGACGAGCTCTTGCTGCCGAGGAGGGCGGCCGGCGATGGCTACGGAGGCTCGCCGCGCTCGGCGTGGTGGCCGTGCTGGTGGGCGGAGGCCTCGTCTTCCGCGCCAAGCACCGGCCCGCGCCGCCCGCGAAGTACGTGACCACCACGCCCAACAAGGGCGACATCGCGGAGAAGGTGCAGGCGACGGGCGCCGTGCAGCCGGTCCTCCAGATCAACGTCGGCTCGCAGGTGAACGGCCGCGTCGCCAAGGTGTACGTCGACTTCAACTCCGTCGTGAAGAAGGGTGATCTCCTCTGCGAGATCGATCCCATCCAGTACGGCGCGCAGGTCACGCAGGCGTCGGCGCAGGTCGCCGCCCAGCGCGCGCAGGTCGAGGCCGCGAAGGCGAATGCCGCCGCCGCCAAGGTCACGCTCGATCGCACGAAGCGCCTCAGCGAGAACGGCCTCGCGGCGCGCGGTGAGCTCGAGACCGCGCAGGGTCAGTACGACGTCGCGCAGTCGCAGGTCGCCGCCACCGAGGCGCAGATCGGCGCCATCCAGGCGCAGCTCTCGCAGCAGCAGACCAACGTGGTGTGGACGAAGATCTACTCGCCCGTCGATGGCGTCGTGGTCTCCCGCTCGATCGACCCGGGCGCCACCGTCGTCGCGAGCTTCCAGGCGCCGGTCCTCTTCGTCATCGCGCAGGACCTCCGCAAGATGCGCGTCATGGCCGACGTCGACGAGGCGGACGTCGGCAAGCTGAAGGAGGCGATGGAGGCCGAGGCGGTCGTCGACGCGTTCCCCGGCGAGTCGTTCCGCGGCAAGGTCGAGCAGGTCCGCTACAGCCCCAACAACGTGCAGGGCGTCGTCACGTACTCGGCGGTCGTCGAGGTCGAGAACCCGGACGAGAAGCTGCGTCCCGGCATGACCGCCACCGTCACCATCAAGACGCGCGAGGTGAAGGACACCCTGCGCGTTCCGAACGCGGCGCTCCGTTACAAGCCGACGCCGGCGCTCGGCCCGAACGGCAAGCCGTTGCCCCAGCCGCCCGAGGCGCCCCTCGCGAAGGGCACCGGCCGCGTGTACGTGGTCACGAGCGACAAGCCCGGCGACGAGAAGAGCGAGCCTCGGATCGTGCAGATCGGCATCACCGACGGTCTCACCACCGAGGTGACGGGCAACCTGCCGGCGGGCACCAAGATCGTGACCGACGAGGTCGACGATCCCGACAAGAAGAAGAAGGGGTTCTGAGGCTCGCGATGAACGTCGCACGACCTGCCGAACCCGTGACCACCGGCGACGGTGCCGCGCTCATCACGCTGCGCCGGGTCGAGAAGGACTACGAGTCCGGCGCCGGCACCGTCCGCGCGCTCCGCGAGGTCGATCTCGAGATCAAGCAGGGCGAGTTCGTCGCCATCGTCGGGACCAGCGGCTCCGGCAAGAGCACGCTGATGAACATCCTCGGCTGCCTCGACCGGCCGACCCGCGGCGTCTACGAGCTCGCCGGGTTCGACGTCGGCGCGCGCGCCAGCGACGCCCGCGCCATCCTCCGGAACCGGCTCATCGGCTTCATCTTCCAGGGCTTCAACCTGCTCCCGCGCACGACCGCCCAGGAGAACGTGGAGCTCCCGCTCGTGTACCGCGGCGTGCCCGCGCGCGAGCGTCGCGCGATGGCCGAGGAGGCGCTCGGCGCGGTCGGTCTCGCGGCGCGTGGCCATCACACGCCGAACCAGCTGTCGGGTGGCCAGCAGCAGCGCGTCGCGATCGCGCGGGCCCTCGTCACGAAGCCGCCCATGCTCCTCGCCGACGAGCCCACCGGCAACCTCGACACGCGCACGAGCCTCGAGGTCCTGTCGCTGCTGCAGTCGCTGAACCGGGACCGCGGCATCACCATCGTCCTCGTCACGCACGAGCACGACATCGCCGCCTGCGCGAAGCGCGTCGTCACCTTCCGGGACGGCCGCATCGTCACCGACGTCGTGCAGGAGTCGCCGCTCGATGCGCAGCGTGAGCTCGACCTGCTCCCGCCGCCCGAGGCGAGCACCGCCGCCGAGGAGGACGCGGCCGACCCGGCCCTCGCGGCGCGCCGTCGCCTCGGCGGCCCGGTGCCGGCGCTCCTCTACGTGGTGATGGCAGCCTTCGGGGTGCTCGGCCTGATCCTCGGGAGCGTCTACGCGAGCGCGGTCCTCGATCTTGCGCCCACCACGCCGCCGATCGTCCCGCTCGTGTTCGCGTTCGTCCTCGAGGCGATGGCGGCGGCCTGGTACGGCGGTCGCCGCTTCGGCCGCCCGCTCACGAGCGACCAGCGCGTGCGCGTCGCGGTCACGTACACCATCGTCACCACGCTCCTCATCGCGCCGCTCCTCGCGTTCGGCGCGGGCGGCAAGGCGCTGCTCGGCCGCCTCGAGGGGCTCTCCTCGGGCGGCATCGTGGCGGCGCTTGCCGTGACGCTGCTGGGCCTCGTCGCGCTCGCGCTCGCGCGCTACCTCGTGATCGCGCTGCTGTCGCCGGTGGTTGCTCCGGGGGTCAAGGCGAAGGGTCACGCGTGAGCAGCATCAAGCTGGTGCTGTCGGCCATCGTGCTCGCCCTGTCGGCGATCGTCCGGAACAAGCTGCGCGCGGCGCTCACCGTGCTCGGCATCCTCATCGGCGTCACGGCAGTGGTCATCGTCACCGCCCTCGCCAGCGGCGCTTCGGACAGCGTCGGCAGCGCCATCGACAGCTTCGGGGCCAACCTCCTCTTCATCAACCCGGAGAGCGTCCAGTCGTCGGGCGCCAAGGGCAAGGTCACGGGCCGCCTCACCGAGAACGACGCCCGCGCGGTCGCCCGTGACGCGGTGAGCGTCGAGCGCGTGGCGCCCTTCCTCTCCGCGGCAGGCCAGGTGGTGAGCGGCGACAAGAACGCCTCGACGTACCTCATCGGCACCACCTCTGCGTACTTCCCGATCCGCCGCTACAACGTCGAGAAGGGCGAGGTGTGGACCGACAGCGACGAGCTCCTCAAGACCAAGGTGTGCATCGTCGGCACCACCGTCGCCGAGAAGCTGTTCGGCAACGCCGACCCGATCGGGCGCAGCGTCCGCATCGGGCGCAGCCCTTACCGCATCATCGGGGTGCTCGAGCCGAAGGGCACCTCGGCGTTCGGCGAGGACCAGGACGATCGCCTGCTCATGCCGATCGGTAGCTTCCGCGCGCGCGTGCTGCCGACCGCCCCCGGCCGCGTCGACATGTTCATGGCGAGCGCCACCTCCGACAAGACGACGGCGCGCGCGCAGGCGCAGATCACGTCACTCCTGCGGCAGCGTCATCGCATCGCCGAGGGCCGCGACGCCGACTTCTCCGTCAACACCCAGGCCGAGTTCCGCGAGAAGCAGCAGGCCATCGCCGACACGCTCTCGGCGCTCCTGCTCGCGGTCGCCGCGGTGAGCCTCGTGGTCGGCGGCATCGGGGTCATGAACATCATGCTGGTGAGCGTCGCCGAGCGAACGCGCGAGATCGGCATCCGCCTCTCGATCGGCGCGCGCGAGCGGGACATCCTCGTGCAGTTCCTGGTCGAGGCGATCGTGCTCAGCCTCGCCGGCGGCATCCTCGGCATCGCGGTCGGCGCGATCACGACGCTCGGCCTCGGCCGCGCGCTCGGCTGGAACACCACCCCGAGCGGGCTCTCGGTCCTCGTGGCCTTCGCGACGAGCGCGTTCATCGGCGTCGTGTTCGGCTACCTTCCGGCGCGCCGCGCCGCCAAGCTCGATCCCATCGACGCCCTGAGGCAGGAGTAGCGATGCTGAGCGCGTTCTACACCGGCGCACGCCTCGCGGTCCTGTCCATCGTGCGCAGCACGCTGCGCGCGGGGCTCACCATCCTCGGCATCCTCATCGGGGTCGCGGCGGTGGTCACGGTCACCGCGCTCGGGGCGGGCGCGCGCGATCAGGTCTCCGACCAGATCACGAGCATGGGCTCGAACATGATCATGGTGTCGCCGCAGAGCGCCGCCGCCTCGGGCGCCAAGGGCGCGCTCGGCTCGGGCGTGCGCCTCACCGAGGAGGACGGCAAGGCCATTGCGCGCGAGTCGGTCAGCGTCCTCGCCGTCGCCCCTACGCTCCGTTCCAAGGGCCAGTTCGTGTACGGCGAGCGCAACTGGTCGGCGCAGATCATCGGCTCGAACCGGGCCTTTTTCACGGTGCGAAGCTGGCCCGTGAAGCAAGGCGCGATCTGGGACGAGCACGACGAGGCCACCAAGTCGAAGGTGTGCGTCCTCGGGTCGACGGTCGCGACGAAGCTCTTCGGCGACGAGGACGCGGTGGGCAAGACGGTCCGCGTCGGGCGCTACTCGTTCCGCATCGTCGGCGTGCTCGAGTCGAAGGGCGAGGCGCCGTTCGGGGGCGATCAGGACAACATGGTGGTCATGCCGATCGGCACCATGCGCGGGCGCATCCTGAAGACGCCGCCTGGGTTCGCGGGCGTGCTCCTCATCTCCGCGACGAGCGCCGAGACCACCGAGCGCGCCGTCTCGCAGATCGAGGCGATCCTCCGGCAGCGTCACCACATCTCGCCCGACCGCGAGGACGACTTCTGGACGCGCACCCAGCAGGAGTTCCAGGCGATGCAGACGGCGATCTACTCGCTCCTCACCGTCCTCCTCGTGTGCATCGCCGCGGTGAGCCTCCTCGTGGGCGGCATCGGCGTCATGAACATCATGCTGGTGAGCGTCACCGAGCGGACGCGCGAGATCGGCATTCGCATGGCCATCGGTGCGCGCGCCAACGACATCATGCTCCAGTTCCTGGTCGAGGCCGTGGTGCTGGCGCTGATCGGCGGGGTGGCCGGCGCGATCACGGGGCTCCTCGCCATCGCGGGGCTCGGGGGCAGCCTCGGCTGGCCGATGAAGCTCGACCCGGTGGCACTGGGCATCGCGATCGCGACGAGCGCCTTCACCGGCATCGCCTTCGGGTTCTTCCCGGCGCGCCGCGCGGCGAAGCTCGACCCGATCATCGCGCTCCGTCACGAGTAGGCGCTTAAGGGGCGGCGGCCTCGGACGTTCTTCCTGGGCGAGAGGTCAGGACACATGCCGGTGCCGCCGCACCCCCGCGAGCGCGAGCGGCTCGCCGCGCTCCAGGAACTGCAGCTGCTCGACACGTTGCCGGAGCAGGTCTTCGAGGACGTCGTCGCCGTCGCGTCCGCGCTCTGCGGTACGCCCGTCAGCATGTTCTCGCTCGTCGACGAGACGCGGCAGTGGTTCAAGGCCCGCCTGGGCTTCGACGGCGAGGAGACCCCGCGGGACATCGCGCTCTGCTCCCACGCGATCCTCGGCGACGAGCTCCTCGAGGTGCCCGACGCGCGGCAGGACGCGCGGTTCGCGGACAACCCGCTCGTCACGTCCGCCGGCCTGCGGTTCTACGCGGGCATGCCCATCCGTTCACCGGGCGGGTTGCCCATCGGGACGCTGTGCGTGATCGACAGCATGCCGCGCGAGCTCACCGCCGCGCAGCGGAAGGCGCTCGCCGCGCTGGCCCGGCAGCTCGAGTACGTCCTCTTCGCCCGCGCGCAGATCCTCGAGGCGCAGGACCGCGAGCGACGCGTCCGTGCGCTCGAGGTGCTGCTCCGCGAGACGAACGAGGACGCCATGCGCGAGGCGACGCTGCTCAGCGCGCTCATGGAGCAGATGCCGGAGCCGATCATGGTGTTCGCGCCGGGCGGCGAGATCCTGCGGTTCAACAAGGCCGCCGAGGAGAGCTACGGCTACTCCGCGGCCGAGGCCATCGGGCAGAAGGCGGCCATCCTGCAGCCGACCACGGGCCACGAGACGCAGCTGGCGACGGTGCGGCAGAGCCTCGTGAAGAACGGCTCCTTCCGCGGCGAGGTCACGGGGGTCACGAGGAGCGGCGTTCCGTTCCCGGTCGAGACGGCCATCCGCCTCATCACCGTCGAGGGAGAGACGCTCGGCCTGACGGTGAACCGCGATCTCCGCGAGCGGCGTCGTCAAGAGGAGGCCCTCGCGAAGGAGCGCCTCGCCGCCGAGGAGACGCTGCGCCGGAGCGAGGCGTCGTTCCGGCTCGTGGCCGAGCACGCGAGCGACATCATCTCGCGGACCGCGCCGGGCGGGAACATCCTCTACGTGACGCCCTCCATGGTGCGCATCTCGGGATTCGCCAAGCCCGAGGTGATCGGCACCTCGGTCCATGCGTTCACCCACCCCGACGACGTCGGCGCGCACGCGCAGGCCATCGCCTACGTGAAGGGGTCGAGCGTCGCCCCGTTCGTCTACCAGCACCGGCTGCGCTGCAAGGACGGGTCCTTCCGGTGGGTCGAGACGAGCGCGCGGCCCGTCCGCGACGGTGACGGACGGCTCGTCGAGATCCACGCGGTCACCCGCGACATCACCGAGCGGAAGGCCGACGAGCTGAAGCTCGTGGCCGCACGAGAGGCGGCGGAGAATGCGAGCCGCGCCAAGAGCATCTTCCTCGGCAACATGAGCCACGAGCTGCGCACGCCGCTCCACGCCATCCTCGGCTTCGCGCGCGTGCTCGAGCGCGGCCGGCACGGCGGGCTCAACGAATCACAGACGCACTACGTCCGCGACATCATCGAGAGCGGCACGCACATGCTGATGCTCGTCGAGGAGCTGCTCGAGCTCCGCGAGCTGGAGGACGGGCGGGTTCGCATCGTGCCGCGTCCCGTGGACCTCTCGTCCGCGCTGAACGACGCCCTCCGCATGACGCGCGAGCTCGTCGTCGAGCGACGTCACGAGCTCGCCGCCCCGCCGCTCGCCTGCCTGATGGTGCTCGCCGACTACCGCACGGTGGTGCAGGTGCTCGTCAACCTGCTGTCGAACGCGATCAAGTACACGCCGGCCGGCGGTCACATCCGCGTGGTCGTGGAGCCGGGACCCGACGTCGTGGCGATCGCCGTCGAGGACGACGGGATCGGGCTCTCCGCCGAGGAGCAGCAGCAGCTCTTCCGCGAGTTCGAGCGCCTGGGTCAGCAGCACACCGCGGACGCGCCGGGGACCGGGCTCGGCCTGGCGCTCGCGCGAAGGCTCGTCACCGCGCTCGGCGGCGACATCTCGGTCGAGAGCGTGAAGGGCAAGGGGAGCCGCTTCGGCTTCACGCTACCCCGCGTGCTGGCCGCGTGACACGAAGGGGAGAAGAACAGTCGTGACGAACGAAGCAGCACTGCCCGGTACGCGGCGAAGGATCCTGGTCGTCGACGACGAGGACCGTAACCGTCGCCTCCTCGATGCCCTGCTCGCGCCGGAGGGCTACGAGGTCCTCCAGGCGGCGAGCGGCGCGGAGGCGCTCGCCACCATCGTGCGCGAGCCGGTCGACGTGGTCCTCCTCGACCGCATGATGCCGGGCCTCGACGGCATCGAGACGTGCCGGCGCATCCGCGGTGAGCTCGGCCGGCTCGATCTGCCGATCGTGTTCGTCACCGCGGCGGCCGACCGTCAGAGCCGCGTCGCCGCGAAGCAGGCCGGCGCCGACGACTTCCTCGTGAAGCCCATCGACGAGTACGAGCTCTTCGCCCGCCTCGAGAACCTGCTGCTCGTGAAGGCCTACCGCGATCTCCGCGAGCACCAGCGCGTCGTGATCGAGGCCGAGCTCCAGCAGCGCACCAGCCAGCTGCTGCGCGCCGAGCGGCTCGCCACCGTCGGCACCCTCGCCGCGGGGGTCGGCCACGAGCTGAACAACGTGGCGCAGGTGATGAACACGGCGCTCTACATGATCCGCGCGTCGGTCGCGAAGCAGCAGGTGCTCGCCCTGGAGGACCTCGATGCTCTCGTGTTCGTCAGCGAGCACCTCGCGAGCCACGCCGCGCAGATGCTGCGGCTCGGCAAGCCCGAGGTCGAGAAGAGCGAGACGTTCGACGTTCGCGCGGTGGTCTCCTCCACCCTCTCGATGCTGCGGCTCGCCGGGCGCACGAAGATGGTCCAGGTGAGGGCGGAGCTGCCCGCGTCGCCGCAGTGGATGACGGGCAGCCGGGTGAACCTCGAGCAGGTGCTCGTCAACCTCGTCGCCAACGCCGCCGACGCGATCACCGGCGTCGGCTCGACGGGCGGCGGCCAGACGATCAGCGTCACGCTCACCCCGGCGGGCTCACGCATCCGCGTCAGCGTCACCGACGACGGGCCGGGCATGGCCGAGGAGGTCCGCGCGCGCATCTTCGATGCGTACTTCACGACCAAGCCCGCCGGTTACGGGACCGGCCTCGGCCTTCCGGTGGTGAAGCACATCGTCGCGTCGCTCGGGGGCGAGCTCGTGGTGACGAGCACGGTGGGCCACGGCACGAGCATGTCGTTCGACGTCGAGGCGAGCAACGCCGGCACGGCGTGGATCCAGGGCTCCCGCATGGCCGTCGCCGTGTGAGCGGCGTCGCCTACTGGACGGCGATCCCCGCCCGCTTGCCGCGCAGAACGAACTTCTGCACCTTCCCGGTGGCGGTCTTCGGCAGCTCGGGGACGAGGTGGAAGGCCGTCGGCGTCTTGAAGTGCGCGAGGCGCGCGCGGATGAACTGACGGAGCTCACCATCGACGACCGAAGCTCCCGCCTTGAGGACCACGAACGCGTGGGGGGTCTCTCCCCACTTCTCGCTCGGCATCCCGACGACCGCCGCCTCCTGCACCGCGGGATGCTCGAGGAGCACGCCCTCGATCTCCACCGACGAGATGTTCTCGCCGCCGCTGATGATGACGTCCTTCAGCCGGTCGCGGATCTCGGCGTAGCCGTCGGGATGGACCACCGCCGCGTCGCCGGAGTGGAAGTAGCCGCCGCGGAGCGCGGTGCTCGTCGCCTCCGGATCCTCGAAGTAGCCCTTCATCACGACGTTGCCGCGCACCGTGATCTCGCCGGGCGTGACCCCGTCGTGCGGGACCTCGTGGCCCTCCTCGTCGACGACGAGCAGCTCGCCGGACGTGATGAGCTCGACGCCCTGCCGCGCCTTCACGATAGCGCGCTGCTCGGACGAGAGGCCCTCGTGCTCGGGCAGCGGCTCGCACACCGTGATGAACGGAGCGGTCTCGGTGAGGCCGTAGACGTGCGTGATCTCCCAGCCGAGCTCCCCCTCGATGCGTCCGATGGTGGCCGCGGCGGGCGGCGCGCCGGCGGTGAGGACGCGCACCCCGCGGGGCACGTCGCTCCGCTGCTCGGCCGGGGCGTTCGCGATGCCGATGAGCACCGTGGGCGCCGCGCACAGCATCGTGACCCCCTCGCGGCGCGTCTCGGCGAACACGGTGCCCGGATCGACCTTGCGGAGGCAGACGTGCGTGCCGCCCACCGCGGTCACGGTCCACGTGAACGTCCAGCCGTTCGCGTGGAACATCGGGAGCGTCCACAGGTAGCGCTCCTTCACGGTCATGTGGACGTGCACCAGGGTGCCGACCGAGTTGAGGTACGCGTTGCGGTGCGTGATCATCACGCCCTTCGGCTTGGCCGTCGTCCCGCTCGTGTAGTTGATGGTGAGGAGGTCGGTCTCCTCGAGGGGCGGGCGCACGAAGGACGGCTCGCTGATCGCCGCGAGCTCCTGCTCGTAGTCGAGCCATCCGTCGGGAAGGCCGCTGGCGGGGCGCTCGAGCGCCACGAAGTGCCGCACGTTCGGGACGCGATCGCGGATGCCGTCGACGAGCGCGACGTACTCGCTGTGGACGCACACGACGCTCGAGCCGGAGTGCGCGAGGATGTACGCGAAGTCGTCGGCGACGAGCCGGTAGTTGATCGGGACGAGCACCGCGCCGAGCTGCGGCACGGCGTAGAACGACTCGAGCATGCCGTGCGTGTTCGGCGCGAGGTAGGCGACGCGATCGCCGCGCTTCACCCCGAGCTTCGTCGCCAGCACCGTCGACCAGCGGTCGCACCGGGCGAACAGCTGCTCGTACGTGAAGCGGATGTCACCATCGACCACCGCCTCGCGCGCGCCGTGGAGGCGGCGCGTACGGCGCATGAAGTCGAGCGGCGTGAGCGGCGTTTCCATGGACGGCCTCCGGGCGCCCGATCATACACCGCGGGGGCAGGTCAGTTCGACCAGACCTGGGCGGCCCAGCTGCCCTTGCCGGCACCGATGCCGACGAGGAACGTCACCTCGTCGCTCGCCGCGAAGCACACCGTGCCGTCCACCGGGAGCGCGGCGCCCGCCGACTCCGCGACGAGGTCGCCCGCCGAGTCGCGCAGCATGGCGACGGCGTCCTTCACGCCCTCGTCCGTCGCGAAGACGATGCGGTAGCACTTGCCGGCCTCGGCGCGGACCTTCTGCTCCTGGGCGGGCGCGTGGTCGGCCTGCTGTCCCCTGAGGAGAGCGCCCGCGGGCTTCATCTTCCCGGCGGCCGCGCACGCCTCGCCGAGCCGCTTCACGAGGGCCTCCGGATCCTTGGCGTGGCTCGACGCGCCGCCGCCGCACGCGAAGAGCGCCGGGTCGGTCTTGCGCGTCGCCTTCTTCGATCCTGCGACGCCCGGAGGCGGCATCGGCGAGAGAGGCGGCAGGCCGCTGGGCGGCGGGGAGAGCGCGGGCGGCGCGGGCGTGCTGCTCGAGGCGCGAGGCGAGGTGGGACGGGCCGCGGGCTTCGGGCCATCCCCGCCGCACGCGCTCGACGTGGTGACGAGGAGAGCGAGCCCGGCCGTCCGCACGAGGAGAAGGCGCATCTGCATCTGCCCTTGGACTGTAGCGCTGTTCGACTAGGTTGGGGCCCGTGCCGAAGGTCGTGACCGTGTCTGCGTCTGCCCCTGAGCCGGCGGTGATCGCCGAGGCGGCGGCGGTGCTCGCGCGCGGCGGGCTCGTCGCGTTCCCGACCGAGACCGTCTACGGCCTGGGCGCGCGCGGCCTGCACGGAGGCGACGTCCTCCGCATCTTCGCGGCGAAGGAGCGGCCGGCCGGTCACCCGCTCATCCTCCATGTCACGGGCGAGGCCATGGCGCGCACGCTCGCTGCCACGTGGACGGCGGACGCCGCGGCGCTGGCGCGCGCCTTCTGGCCGGGACCGCTCACGCTCGTCGTGCCGCGTGCTCCGCACGTTCCCCCGGAGGTCACGGGCGGGCTCGACTCGGTGGGTCTTCGCGCGCCGGCGCATGCGGTGGCGCTCGCGCTCATCGAGGCGGCAGGCGAGCCGCTGGCCGCGCCGAGCGCCAACGCCCACATGCACGTGTCACCGACGACGGCCGCTCATGTCGTCCGTTCGCTCGGCGATCGCGTGGAGCTCGTGCTCGACGCAGGTCCGTGCGCGCACGGCATCGAGTCGACGGTCGTGGACCTCACCGGCGACGTGCCGCGCGTGCTGCGCGCAGGCGCGACGAGCCTCGAGGCGCTCCGGCGCGTGGTGCCCGCGATCGCGCACGACCCCGAGGGGCTCACGGTGGCCGGCGACGCGCCGCGTGCTTCGCCAGGACAGGCGGCCCGTCACTACGCGCCGCGCACCGACGTGCGGCTGTCCGCGCACGCCGAGGCGGACGTCGCGGCGCTCGTCGCGACGGGCAAGCGCGTCGGTCTCGTCTCGTGGGAGGCGCCAGCGGCCGTGGAGGTCGCGGCGTTCGTGCGGCGCCTCGGCAGCGACGCGGAAGGCTACGCGCGAGCGCTCTTCGCCGCGCTCCACGACGCCGACGCGGCGAGCCTCGACGTGCTCGTCATCGCGCAGGTGCCGGACGATCCCGCGTGGTGGGCAGTGCGCGATCGCGTGCTCCGCGCGGCCAGGTAGAAGGCCGTCACTCAGGCCTGAGGTGAGGCCGCGTCACCTTTACATCGGCGCGTTTCGGCCGTACGAACGGCGACCTTCATCGGAGGACGCGCCATGGGTCACAAGGTCATCACCCCTTCGCATTTCCCGAGGCCGCGCGGCTACGCGAACGGCATCGTCACCGAGACGGCCGTACCGGGCACGCACCGCGTCCTGCACATCGGCGGGCAGATCGGCTGGGACAAGGACGCGCGGATCGTCTCGCAGGACTTCGCGACCCAGTTCCTCCAGTCGCTCGACAACGTCATCGCCGTCGTGCGCGAGGCGGGCGGCGCGACCGAGCACATCGTGAAGCTCCTGATCTTCGTGACCGACCTCGAGGCCTACCGCGCGGCGACCGCGCCGATCGGCGAAGGCTGGCGCGCGCGCTTCGGCAAGTACTACCCCGCGATGAGCCTCGTGAAGGTGGCCGGGCTGCTCGAGCCGGGCGCGTTCGTCGAGATCGAAGGCGTCGCCATCCTCCCCGGGGTCTGAGCGCATGACCCTCGCGCCGAAGACGTTCCGTTACGAGCTCTCCGGCTCGGGCGTCGCGACGATCACGCTGGCCCGTCCCGATACGCTCAACTCCCTGACGTTCGCCGTCTACGAGGAGCTCCGCGACACGTTCGCGGTCCTCGACCAGGATCCTGCGGTGCGCGCCGTGGTGATCACCGGCGAGGGCCGCGCGTTCTGCTCGGGCGGCGACGTCGAGGACATCATCAAGGAGCTCTTCGCGCGCGACATGCAGGGCCTGCTCGCGTTCACGCGGGTCACCGGCGCGCTCATCCGCAACATCCGCGCGTGCCGGCGGCCGGTCGTGGCGGCGGTCAACGGCATCGCGGTCGGAGCGGGCGCGGTCATCGCGCTGGCGTGTGATTTCCGCATCGCCAGCGCGAATGCGAAGTTCGGTTTCATCTTCCCGCGCGTCGGCCTGTGCGGCGCCGACATGGGCGCCGCGTACCTGCTGCCGCGCGTGGTCGGCCTCGGCCGCGCCAACGAGCTGCTCTTCCTCGGCGACACGGTGTCCGCCGACGAGGCGTACCGCATCGGCCTCGCCACGAAGGTGGTCGCCCCCGAGGAGTGCCTCGCCGTGGCCCGCGCGCTCGCCGAGCGCCTCGCGTCCGGGCCGGCCTTCGCGCATGCCATGACGAAGCAGATGCTCGAGTCCGAGTACGCGATGACCCTCGACCAGGCCATCGAGGCCGAGGCGCAGGCGCAGGCGATCTGCATGCAGCACCCCGATTTTCGCACCGCGTACGACGGCTGGTCGACCAAGCAGCCGATCGTGTTCCAGGGCAGCACCGGCCCGTTCCAGGCGAGGTCGTGAGCGTCCCGCGTCGCACGCGTCCCTCGTGGGACGCGCTGCCGATGTTCTGCGACGCGCCGCACCGGGAGCTCGGCGGGGCCACCGAACGCACGCTGCTCGAGAGCGACCACGCGCTGCACGTCGCGGCGGAGGTCGTGCCCCGCCTCGCGGCCCTCGGGCTGACGAAGCTCCTCGTCCCGCAGAGTCACGGCGGCGGCGGCTGGGCGCGGGGCGGCGCGGGCGTCGACGTCCGCGCGCTGTGCATCGCGCGCGAGGCGATCGCGTACGTGTCGCCGCTCGCCGACTCGATCTACGCGGTGCAAGGGCTCGGGTCCCATCCCATTCTCCTCGCGGGAGAAGGAACGCGCCGCGCCGACGTGCTCGCCGAGGTGGTGAGCGGCACGCGCGTCTGCGCCTTCGCGCTCACCGAGCCCGAGGCGGGCAGTGACGTCGCCTCCATGCGCTGCGTGGCGCGGCGTGACGGCGACGACTGGGTCCTCGACGGCGAGAAGGTCTACATCTCGAACGTCGGCATCGCCCATCACTACGTCGTCTTCGCGAACGCCGACCCGGAGCGGGGGCGCAAGGGCATCAGTGCGTTCCTCGTCGACGCGAAGGCCGACGGGCTCGTGCTCGCGCCCGTCCCGATGAGCGTCGACCACCCGCTCGGGCGCCTCACCATGAAGGGCTGCCGGGTCCCGGCGGGCGCGCTGCTCGGCGAGGTCGGGCACGGCCTCCGTCTCGCGCTCGGCACCCTCGACGTGTTCCGCACGTCGGTCGGCGCGGCCGCGGTCGGCATGGCCCGCCGCGCGCTGGACGAGGCCATCGAGCGCACCACGACGCGCGTCCAGTTCGGCAAGCCGCTGTCGGAGCAGCAGCTCACGCAGGCGGCGCTCGCCGACATGGCGACCGACCTCGACGCCGCGCGACTCCTCGTGATGCGCGCCGCGTGGGAGAAGGACCATCCGGGCAACGACGTGCGCGCGAGCGCCACCAGCGTCGCCATGGCGAAGATGTTCGCGACCGAGGCGGCGCAGCGCATCATCGATCGCGCGGTGCAGCTGTTCGGCGGCGCCGGCGTCACCGACTCGGTCGTCGACCGCCTCTACCGCGAGATCCGGCCGCTCCGGATCTACGAGGGCACGACCGAGATCCAGAAGCTCATCATCGGCGGCGCGCTCGTGCAGAAGCGCGCCTGACGGGTGTGACGTCGTTGCTGTTCGCGCCGCTCACGATGCGCACCCTGACGGTGCCGAACCGGCTCGTGTTGCCGGCGATGGTGACGCGCCTCTCCGGCGAGGACGGCGCGGTGAACGACGACATCCGCGCCCGCTACGTGCGGTTCGCGCGCGGCGAGGTGGGGCTCATCGTGGTCGAGGCGATGGCCGTGCATTCGGCGAAGAGCGGGCCGCTGCTGCGCATCTCGTCCGACGAATACGTGCCCGGTCTCACCGATCTCGCGGCGCGCGTGCACGACGCCGGGCCCTCGCGCGTCGTCCCCCAGATCATCCATTTCCTGAAGATCGCGCGGTCCGGCTGGCGCCAGACGGTGGACCTCCTGTCGCGCGAGGAGATCGACGGGATCGTCGAGGCGTACGGCCAGGCGGCGGCGCGGGCGCGCGTCTGCGGCTTCGACGGCGTCGAGCTGCACATGGCGCACGCGTACACGCTGTCGTCGTTCCTCTCGCGGCTGAACCCGCGGCGCGATGCCTATGGCGGCTCGCTCGCCAACCGGCTCCGGCTGCCGCTGCGGGTGCTCCGGCGCGTGCGCGAGGTGGTGGGTGACGACTTCGCGGTGGGCGTCCGCTTCGTCGGCGACGAGTGCATCCGGAATGGCTACACGGTGCTCGAGGCGGGACCCATCGCGGTCGAGCTCGCGCGGGCCGGCGCGGACTACGTCTCGCTGTCGGCGGGCGGGAAGTTCGAGGATGCGCGCGTCATCGAGGGCGAGCCGCTCTATCCGTATACCGGCTATTCCGGTGATCGCTGCATGCCTGGAGTTGCCTATCCGGATGGCGCGAACCTGGCCATTCCCGAGCGCGTCCGGGCGGCGCTCCGGGCGGCGGGGCTCGAGACGCCGGTGGTGGCGGCCGGCAAGATCGGCACGCGCGCGCTCGCCGAGGACGTGCTGGCGACGGGCCGCGGCGACCTCGTGGGCATGGCGCGCGCGCTGCTCGCCGATCCCGATCTGCCGCGGAAGTGGGCACGCGGGGAGGAGGACCGCGTCGTGCGCTGCATCTACGGCAACGTCTGCAAGAGCCTCGACGAGAGCTTCCGCCGCGTCGACTGCACGCTGTGGCCGAAGAAGTCGGGCCAGGCGCCGGAGAGCGACGACCGCGTGGCGCCGGTGTGGCCGGTGGCGGGCGCCGGCCTGAGGGGCGAGGCGAAGGACGGAAAGGTGCTGCTCCGCTGGCAGGCCGCCACCGACAACGAGGCGATGTACGGCTACGAGGTGCTGCGCGGGGAGGAGCTCGGGGGCGTCCCGCTCCTCGCGCATCATGCGAGCGTGCGCGCCCTGTCGACGCGTTACGAGGATACGCGCGTGGTCCCCGGCGGAGTGTACCGGTACGCGGTGCGGCCGTATGATCTCGCGGGCAACCGTGGTGAGGCCAGCCACGGCGTCACCGTCACCCTGCCGAGCTGACCTCCTTGTACCGCTACGACGACCTGCGCGAGGTTCATCTCGAGCTCACGACGCGCTGCAACGCGAGCTGCCCGCAGTGTCCCCGCAACCTGTCGGGCGGGCCGGTGAACCCCGCGTTGCCGCTGACCGAGCTGGGGCTCGAGGACGTCCGCACGATCTTCACGGGGGACTTCGTGCGCCGGCTCCGGAAGCTCTACGCCTGCGGCAACTACGGAGATCCCATGGTCGCGCGGGACACGCTCCCGATATTCGAATACCTGCGGGCGGAGAATCCCGCGATGGAGCTCGGGCTCTTCACGAACGGCAGCGGGCGCACGCGCGACTTCTGGGAGGGGCTCGCCCGCGTGACGAGCTACGTGCGTTTCTCGATCGACGGCCTCGAGGACACGAATCACCTCTACCGGCGCGGTACGCAGTGGGCGCGGATCATGGAGTCGGTGAAGGCGTTCATCGGCGCGGGCGGGCGCGCGGAGTGGGATTTCATCGTCTTCAAGCACAACGAGCACCAGCTCGAGGAGGCGCGGGCCCTCGCCGCGAGCCTGGGGTTTTCGCGGTTCTTCCTGAAGAAGACGAGCCGCTTCCTGAGCAATGGCAAGGTGCTGGGAAAGCAGGTGCTCTCGCGCGAGGGCGCGCCGGATTACGTGATCGAGGAGCCGGACAATGCGCTCTTCCGTAATCCGGCGGTGGTGCGTCTGGCGCAGGTCGGGGAGGGCGGTGGCTTCGGCGATTACCAGGCCGAGACCGAGATCGCGTGCAAGGCGGCGCGCCACCGGCGCCTCTACGTGAGCGCGGAGGGCGCGGTCTTTCCGTGCTGCTGGACGGGGGCGCTGTATCCGCCGGGGCGGCCCGCCGGCAGCGCGCAGATCTGGCAGCTGCTGGCGCGGCTGCCGGAGGGCAAGGCGTCGCTCGACGCGCGGCGTCGGTCGATCCGCGAGATCGTGGAGGGTCCGTTCTTCCAGGAGCTCGTGCCGCAGGGCTGGGAGAAGGGCAGCGTGGAGAAGGGGCGGCTCGAGCCGTGCGTGCGCGCGTGCGGCGGTCACGACACGCATGCTGCGCAGTACGGAGCGTCGCTGCTTTGAGCGGGGCCGCGCGGTACAAGGCGGCACGTGACCTCGGCGTCGTGACGTCGTACTTCAACCCGTGCGGCTATCGCTCGCGGGCCGAGAACTTCGAGCGCTTCGTCGAGCCGATCCGGCGGGCGGGGATCCCGCTGGTGATCGTGGAGGCGTGCTATCCGGACGGCGGGGCGCGCCTGGCGGAGGCGCATGGCGCGCTGCGCGTGCCGGCGCGCGACGTGATGTGGCAGAAGGAGCGGCTGCTCGATCTCGGGACGGGCTGGCTGCCCGGGCACGTGTCGAAGGTGGCGTGGGTCGACGCCGACGTCCTGTTCGAGAACGAGGACTGGGCGGAGGAGGCGTCGGCGGCGCTCGAGACGGCGTACGTGCTGCAGCCGTTCGCGTCGGTGGCGCGGATGTCGCGTGGCCTCCTGGAGCCGGCGCCGGACGACGACGTGTTCGAGAGCTTCGGTAAGGTGTTCGCCGAGCGTCCCGAGGAGCTGAAGCATGGTCGCTTCGAGCGTCATGGGCATACGGGTTTCGCGTGGGCGGCGCGGCGTGACGTGCTCGCGAGGAATGGCTTCTATGACGCGTGCATCGCGGGCAGTGGCGACCACATGATGGCGCATGCGTTCGCGGGGGACTGGGAGTCGCCGTGCATCGCGCGGATGGTGGGTCGGGGCGGCAAGCACGTGGCGCATTTCCGGCGGTGGTGCCGGGCGCTGGACGCGGAGGTGCAGCGGCGCGTGTCGTTCGTGGGCGGCCGGCTGCTGCACCTGTGGCACGGCACGACGGAGAACCGGCGCTATGCGCAGCGCAATCGCGAGCTGCACGACCTGCGCTTCGACCCGAAGGTGGATATCCGTATCTCGGATACGGGCTGCTGGGAGTGGGCGAGCGACCGTCCGGAGCTGCACGGGTGGGCGAGGCGGTATTTCGAGGAGCGGCGGGAGGACGAGGGGGAGGGGTGATGTCCGTGGATGCGGGATTGACGCTGGAGCTTGGGGGCTCATTCGCCGAGGACCCGGGCCTGGTGCTCGGGCTGCTACTGGGGGCGGGGTGGGGACCGTCGGGCGGCGCCGGCCTGGAGGTGGTGCGGATGAGTGACGACGGCGAAGAGCGCGTCATGGTGCGGCCGGACGCGTTGCTGCAGGGCTCCTCCCAGGTGGCGGCGTGGCTGGCGAACGGGGGCTCGGTGGCGGTGACTCTCGTGTGGAAGGACTCGGGCATCGGCGGCGAGCTGATCTTCACGAGCGCGTCGCGTGTGGTGTTCAGCGCCACGATCAACCGTCTCACGCTGAACCCCCGGACCACGGACGTGAGCTGGTATCTGACGCGCCTGCTGCCGGCGCTGGTCACGAGTGGGGGCCATTCTCTGGTGGAGAGCTGGACGTGGACGGAAACGGCGTGAGCCGTGCGGCGGGGCGGGGCTGCGCGCGCTGATCGCTGAGGGGCGCCGAGGCTCGGAGCAAGGAGGGCGCGGGCGGGGCTTCCGCCACTCTTTGATTGAGGCGCTTCTGGTCCGCGGCGGCCACGCCGGTGAAAACGTGAGTGATCGAGTTTGCTGTCACTCCGTCGAGCTCGATACGGCATACTTGCAAGTCGGCTCGCCGCGTAACGGTGAGGGTGGGGCTTGTGTCAGGCCATGAGGCGCGCCCCTACGAATCGGCGCACTACCGGTACGACGATCAGCGCGTGAACGCTGCGCGCGAGCGAGGCGTCGCAGGCGCACGAACAGGCCGAACGGTCAGGGGACACTCACCGGCGTCGCGCACACGCCGGTGACGGACACGCGCTGACGAGCCCGACGCGTAGGCGGCAGGCGCGGGCGACGCGGTCCGCCACGTGCTCCGCGGCCGGCGCGCCGCGTGTGGCGCGCACGTGCTCATTCTCCTAGGGGCTGCTGCAATAGCGTCCGAGGTGCACCACAAGGCGCCCGCCGGCGCCTTGGTTCCGATTCGGAAGTGACACGGGGGGTCGTCGACCGGCTCGGCGATGCTTCGCCGGGGCGCCGCCTGCGCGGCCTCGGCCCAGTACCGCGAGAGGGCTGTCCCTCGTGCGGGCTGCTCCATGAGCTTCGCGACGCGCAGTAAGATGAAGGCCGCAGCGAGCATGTACGCGGCGGTCTGATTTGCGCCGAGCCCGACGGGTCGCGTCTTTCGAAAGTTGCCGACCGTCCTGAATCAACCGAATAGCTCCTCAACCCGCTTCCGGACTCGCTGGGCCACCGCATAGCCGCTGTGCTCGGCAGTGCGGGCGTCGATCATCGAGCCGCGTCGCTTCGTGACGTTCTGGGCCACGTGCGGCGTGACGTTGCGGGCGCGGCATGCCGCGACGAAGGCGCCCGTGTCGTAGCCCTCGTCGGCACCGAGCGTCACGCGGCGCCCGCCGGGCACCCCCTTTCCCGCGGCCCGTCCGCGCGAGCCGCGCGTCGGGATCGGTGTTCGGCCCGTGCGTGTCGTTGCTTCGCTTCTCGCCGTACGAGTCGACGGTCGGGTTGCCCGGGTCCTCCGGCGGCGTCTTGTCGTTGTCGCCATTCTCTTGAACCTCTCGAGCGATGCCCACGAGTCGATGAGAGTGCCGTCGGCGTGAAGTGCTCGCGGCTCATCAGCTTCGCGAACGTCGACCTGCGCGGTGACGGCGCGAACGAATTCGCCGGCAACATCGTGGGCCAGAAGTCGGTCACGATTCGTGGTGAAGACCGTCGGAACGAAGCTCTCCTCCACCATGTCCATGTCGAAGAACCACCTGAAAAGCAGGTTGTGGTCGAGTTGCTCGCAGAACTGCCGCTCGCTCCGCACCGCGTACAGCGCCATCAGCAGCGTCGCCTCGAGCAGCCGCTCCGGCGGGACCGACGGGCGCCCGATGTACGCGTACATCGCGTCAAGCACGGGTGAAAGGCTCGCGAGTCCCCGTGTCCGCCAGCGTCTTGATCGCCCGAAGAGGATGCTCCGCCGGAGCCCGATACTCGGTCGACATCAGGCACAGCATCGACGACTGCTTCGTTTTCGCTCCGCGCATGCCACCAATCGATCATCCCCTGATCCCGGGTGTCGATCCCCCTCGCAGCTCGTTTTTCAGCAGCCGCTAGGCGTTGTCCATAGTTCTCTCCAGCCATAGCCACGCACAAGCGAGTTGCGCGAGCGAGGAAGTTCCGTGCCGTGATCTCGGTTCGCGTGGCGATGGCTCGAAAGCGCTCGAGGCTGTGAAAGAATATCTCGACCAAGTAGCGCCTTCCGTGGAGCTCGGGGCTCTTCGGCAGCTTCCGTGGCCCTTCGGCCTTTCAGCTGATGACGGGCTCGTGGTCAGCGGCCACGCGACCGTGAGCTCATCTTGCGGACCCGCACGGCTTTTCGGAATCGGGCCGAATCGTACCCGGTATCGGCGATCAAGGCTTTCCCGCTAGCGCGCGGACCGAAGCGCTCGAGGCAGATCTCCCAAGGCCAGGCCGGTTTTTGGCACGACAGAGATCGGCTTCGATGTAATGCTCCGCCGCCTTCGGGAGAGGAGAATTGGCGAACCTCATCTCGCCTTCCCGAAGCGCCGCGCGGCGTCGCGGCGCATAACAACGGTGCGGGCATGGCATGGTTCGGCCATCGCGTGAGCGCTTGTAGCTTCGAGAGATATGGCCATGAGGGTGTTGCGCCACTTCGGATGCGCCAAATCAAAGTTATCTCGTTCATTTCCTTGAGATCGATAGGCAGCGCGCTATATCCATAGGATGGGGTGGCTGGAGACGTGGGGGGCTGCGGCTGGGACTGGCGCGGGGCAGCTCGGGCTGCACGAGGCGCCGCGTTGCGGGCGCGGGGGATACCGGGTGAATGCCGGGCGGAAGGGACGCGTCGCGGGGGCAGGGGCGACGCCGCACCGTCCGCGCGCCCGCCTCAGCCCGCACGTTCCGGTGCACATCACGCTGCGCGGGGCGGCGGGGCTGCCTTCGTTTCGCGAGGAGCGAATGGCACGTGCGGTGGGGCAGGCGATACGCGCCATGAAGGTTGCGCGTGACGACTTCCGGATCATCGAGTTCTCGATCCAGGACAGTCACCTGCATCTTATCGCCGAGGCGGACGACGAGCGCGCCTTGACGAGCGCGATGCGCAGCCTGAAGGCGCGGGTGACGCGATCCATCAACGGCCACGTGCTTCGCCGCCCACGCGGCAAGGTGTGGGGAGGCCGTTACCATCGGGTCGACCTCACCTCGCGTCGGCAGGCGCGCAACGCCCTCGTGTACGTCCTCCAGAATGCCCATCATCACGGCGTCGTCGCCGCCGGATCGCTGGACCCGCTCTCCTCGGCCCGGTGGTCGAGCCGGTACATCGCACGCGCGCCGCTGCCGGCGGACACTTCGCCCTGTGCGAGCGCGTTGACCTTCATGCTGCGCCGCCTCTGGGAAGGCCAATGGCCGGGCCTCATCTCCCCTTCCGAGGTCCCGGAACGCGACGTCCCCGCGCGCGGGCGCGCGAAGGCAAAAGGTTCGACCGATACGTCACGACGCCACGAGCGTGACTCGGAAGCCGCGGGCACAGGATCTCCGCAGCGGGCGCGAACAGCCTCGGACTGCGGTAGGCGCTGAGCAGCCGTTCTCGAGCCACCGGTGCCGTCCCGCACGCCTGGACCGACGGCGCGGGTGGTTGGCCCCCCGACGGATCTGCGGGACGCGCGGCTGCCGCCAGAAGCGCCCGAATCAAACAGCAGACGCGGGACGTAGGACTCATCGCTCGTTCGCGGTCTGGCCGGCCACGTCGAAGCGGGCGCCTCGTACCGCGACTGCCGACGTCGCCTCGCCGAGCTCCCGGATGTCACCGACGCTCAGATGGAGCCACGCGGCGCCCCGGTGTTCGTCCGGCCTGCAGCGAGACCCATACTTGCCTGGCGTCGGGAGCGGCGGCGCTCCTGAGCCCGCCAACAACGCGCTACACGATGGTCTGCCCGCCGTCGACCACGAGCGCGTGGCCGATCATGAAGCCTGCCTCGTCCGAGCACATCCACGCGACCGTCGCCCCGATCTCCTCGGGTCGGCCCATCCTTCCGATGGGCTCCTCGGCAATGACCTTCGCGCGGCCCTCCGGGCCCGCGGCGAAGCGAGCGATCATCGGCGTGTCGATGTAGCCCGGGCAGATCGCGTTGATCCGCACGTTCTTTGCGGCGTAGTCGAGCGCCGCCGCCCGGGTGAGACCGATGACGCCGTGCTTGGCCGCCGTGTACGCGGCATTGCCCTTGATGCCGATGACCCCGGCGCCCGAAGAGGTATTCACGATGGCGCCGCCGCCGTGCTCGAGCATCCGCGGGATCTCGTACTTCATGCAGAGGAACACGCCGCGAAGGTCGATGTTCACGATGCGGTCCCACTCCTCGAGCGGGGTCTCCGCGGCCGGCACCAGCGCCTTCGGCTCGACGCCCGCGTTGTTGAACGCGAAGTCGAGGCGGCCGAACGTCTCGACGGTCTTGCTGACCGCCGCCTCGACGTCCGCGGCCACGTTCACGTCGCACCGGACCGCGAGGCCGCGTGCGCCACGCTGCTCGACCAGGCGAACCGTCTCGATGCTCTCGGCCTCCGACACGTCGGCGACCACCACCGCCGCGCCGTCCGCCGCGAAGGCGAGCGCCGCGGCGCGGCCGATGCCGCTCGCGCCGCCCGTCACGAATGCGACCTTTCCGTCGAATCTGCCTGTTCCGATTCCAGCGGTCATGACTTCCTCTCTTCTCCGGTCACGCGTTTTCCGAACCGCATCTCAGCTCCTCCCTTCGTACTGGTCGTCGCTCACCTTCTCGAGCCACTCGACGGCCTTCCCGTCCAGCGCCTCCTGGATCGCGAGGTGCGTCATCGCCGTGGTCGGCGCCGCGCCGTGCCAGTGCTTCTCGTCGGGGTCGACGCTCACGACGTCGCCTGTGCGGATCTCCTCGATGGGGCCGCCCCAGCGCTGGTGCAGACCGCAGCCCGACGTGACGATGAGCGTCTGCCCCAGCGGGTGCGTATGCCAGTCACTGCGGGCGCACGGCTCGAACGTGACGTAGGCGCCGCTCGCCCGCGCCGCCGCGAACAGCGGGTCAATCCGAACGGCCCCCGTGAAATGCTCCGCGGGTCCCCGTTCCGACGCCTGCGAGCCGCTTCGCTTGATCTTCATGCTGAACCTCCTCGGCCAGCACGGAGCATGCGTCGCGCCGCTCCCGACCACCAGACCGGGGTCGCGGATGGGCTGTCAAGCGGCGGTTGACAATGCCCCCACCGCGGCGATCATGCGGGCGGGCGCCCATCGTGAACACGACCCTCTTTCCCCAGCTCCAGGCGTTCCTGGCCGTCGCGCGCGCGCGAAGCTTCACGGGCGCGGGCCGTCAGCTCGGGATCTCGCGCTCCGCGATCAGCCAGAGTGTGCGGCAGCTCGAGGAGCAGCTCCAGGTCACTCTCGTCGCGCGCACCACGCGCAGCGTGGCCCTCACCGAGGCAGGACGGCGCCTCCTCGAATCCGCCGGTCCCGCGGTCGCCCAGGTGCGTGCCGCCCTCGCGGAGGTGGCGGCGAAGCCCGGAGAGGTGGTCGGCCGCGTACGACTGACGGTGCCCCGTTCGGCATTCCACTTCGTCATCGAGCCCGTGTTGCCGGTCTTCCGCGAGCGCCATCCGCGCGTCGACGTCGAGATCGTGTTCGAGGACCGCCAGGTGGACATCGTCGCCGCCGGCCACGACGCGGGCATTCGCCTGAGCGAGTTCGTCGAGCGCGACATGGTGAGCGTGCGGCTCACCGACCCGTTCCGGTTCATCGTCGTCGGCGCGCCCGCGTATCTCGACGAGCACGGGACTCCCGCGCGGCCCGAGGACCTCCTTCATCATGAATGCCTGACGTTCCGGTCGGACACCACGGGCTCGCTCTACGCGTGGGAGCTCGAGCGCGGCCGGCGGACCTGGCGCGTGCCCGTTCGAGGCGGCCTCGTCACCAGCGACGGCCTTTTCTGCATGACGTGGGCGGAGCAGGGGCTCGGGCTCGCGTACGTGATGGAACCGCTGGCCGCGGCGGCGCTCGGCAGCGGAAGATTGCGCCGCGTGCTCGAGCCGTATGCCGCGAGCGTCCCCGGCTTCTTTCTTTATTACCCGAGTCGCACGCAGAGCTCGGCGCCACTCCGGCTGTTCGTCGAGACGCTCCGCGAGCTGACGGCGAAACGCACGACCGCGCGGGGCGCGAAGCCTCGGTCGTGAGCCCGCGCCGGCGGGCGCCACGCCGGTCGCTCTACGCCAGCGCCGCCTCCGCTGCCGCGGCCCGCGCCTCGACGCCCGCCTCTCCCGACTCCCGCACCGCGGCGTCCACCGCCCGCCGACGCGGCGTTCGCGCCGCCGGGCGGCCGGGTGATCGCGCTCGACATCTCGCTCGGCGACGTGCCGGTCGGGCGCGTCGCG
>JAQBQL010000018.1 GCA_028287035.1 Labilithrix sp.
CCCGGCGGTGGCGGCGCGGGCTCGGGCGGCGCAGCGCCCGCCGGAAGCGCCGCGGGAGCGGACGATGCCGCGAAGAAGAGCACCGGCGAGGTCGGCGGCTTCACGTTCACCGACAAGCCCGCCGCTGCCGCCGCGGCCGCGCCTCGCCGCGCCCCCGCGGTCCGCCGTGCCGGGGCGCTCGCCACGTTCCCCGGCTTCGAGCAGCTCGGCGACGGCGGCACACGCCTCTTCGTGCAACTCAGCCAGAACGTCCCCGTCGAGGAGCGGCGCGCGCAGGGATCGGTCACGTACGTCCTGAAGGGCGCGCACCTCCGCGTGCACAACGACGCGAACGCGCTCGTCACGGTCCACTTCAACACGCCCGTCTACCGCGCGCGTCTCACGCCGTCCGGCAACGACCTGCTCTTCGTCCTCGAGCTCCGCAGCGCTGCGACCCCGACGTTCAAGCTGCAGGACAACGCCGACAAGACCTCCACGCTGGTCATCGACTTCGCCAAGGGTGACTTCCTCGACGCCGACGGCAGCGGATCACTTCCGCCCGAGACCGCCCCCGCGAGGGGCGCGAAGCGGGCCGGCAAGCGCGCGCCCGCTTCGTCGTCCGGCGCGTCCGGCGGCGCGTCCGGCACCAACCCCGGCCCGACCCCCTGAACGTCTCGCGGCGCCGGACCTTGCCGCCGCTCCTGGTGTAGATGCGCGCGCTCCCCGCGACCTCCGTCGCCACGGCGGTCTTCCTCGCGCTCGGGCTCGTCCCGCAGCGCGTGGCGGCGCGCGAGGCTCCCGCGGTCGACGATGAGCCGGGCGGCGAGACGGCGTTCGAGGACGAGGCGCTCGGCGAGCGCGGCAACCTGCGCACGCGCGCCGAGGAGGTGAGCTTCGATGCGCGCCTCCGCACCCTCGAGCTGAACGGCAACGTGCGCGTCGACGCGCCGCCGTTCCACCTGCGCAGCGAGCACATCTCGCTCACGCGCATGCGTCTCGGCATCGAGGTGCAGGGCCGGGGATCGCTCGCGTTCTGCCCCTGCCTCGGCACGCCGCTCCGCATCGACTTCCGCGGCGCCATCGTGGCGCCGCCCGGCGATCTCATCCTGGAACGGCCGACGCTGCGCTTCTACGGCGTGCCCATCCTCCCGCTGCCGTACTTCTGGCTACGCTCCGACGAGAAGCTGGGCCTTCTGCCGCCGGATCTCGCCTACCGCGGCGACGACGGGCTCTTCGTGGGCGGCGGCGTGCACGTGCCGTGGAAGTATCACGGCGACAAGAGCGCCCTCGACCTACGGGGCGGCGCGTACCTCGTCGACGGGTTCGTCGCCGACGCGCGCCTGCGCACGCCCTCGAGCATCACGAAGGTGCGCTTCGATCGACGGCCCAACGCGACGGGCGCCGACGACGGGCTCGCGGTCGAGGCCCGCGGCGCGGTGTCGGCCGCGGAGCTCGGCGCCGCGTGGGACGCCGACGTGCTGCGCGGGGAGCGAGGCGTGCGCGCCACCACCGACCTCGACGCGGCGGCGCGACCGTGGGACCGCGCCAGCATCGAGGGCGCCCTCCGCGGCGGACCCTTCGTCGCGGCGGTCGCGATGCGCGCGGTGACGAGGCGCGGCGGCGCGCTCGAGGACGTCGGCGCGGCCGGCCCTGTCACCACCGTGCGGGCGTCGGGGGCCGCGGGATCCCACGTGACCTACGACGCGACCATCGAAGGCGGCTCGCTCCGCTACGAGCGCGCGGCGGTCGGGCGCGACGCGCTGAGCTTCCTGCGCGCCGAGGCCGGGGTGCGCGGGGTCGCGGCGGCCGGGCCGCTCGAGACGTCCCTCGCGTTGCGCGGGGCGGGGGACGTCACCGCGGACGCGATCGAGAAGGGGGACGACCGCGCCGGATCGGCGCGCGCGCGTGTCGGTCTGCCGCTCGTGCGCGCGTTCGGCGGCGGTCCCGATCCCCTGGTCCACCTCGTCGAGCCCTTCGTCGAGGCGGCGGCGCTCCACGCGCGCGGCGACGCGATGCTCGGGCTCGGCCCGACGCGCGGTGGCGCGGGCCTCTCGGGAACCGCGGCGCTCGCCCTCGGCGGGCTCACGACGACGCTCGGGCGCTGGTCGGCACGTGACGCGGTGACGTTGATCGCGACCGCCGGCAACGCCTTCGGGTCCGAGGCGGCGGGCACGGTCCGCCCGCTGGCGCGCGTGCGCCTCGCCGCCTCGACGCACTACCTCGGCGCGTCGGGCGACGTCGCGGACGTGTTCGCCAGCCCGAGCGGGCACGTCGCGGTGGGCCGCGTGAGGGTCGGCGCGCAGGACGGCGTGCGGGTGCTCGCGAACGTCGCGGCGCGGGACGGGCTCGATCCGGTGCTCGCGCGCGCCCTGCTCGACGCGCCTCTCGAGCCCGCCGCCGGGTTCCTCACCGCGGAGGGCACGACCGGCGGCGCCGGCCTCGTCGTGCCCTGGTCGCGCGTCGTCACCACCTCAGCCGGCGCCGACGGTGACGCCACCAGCGGCGAGCTCGTCGCGGTGCGCGGTGGCGTCGAGCTACGCGATCGCTGCGGGTGCCTCACCCTGCGCGCGATGGCTTCTCATCGCATCGGCCGCGAGGGCGTCGACGTGTGGTTCGCGCTGGATTTCGCGGGCGATCGCTGACGCTCGCGCGGCGCTGAAAGTGATTGTCGATAGCGCTATCACCTCTTGTTCTTGCGTGTTCGTGCGAGCGGTGGCTCACTCACGCGCACCATGAAGGGCGACGCCAAGGTCATCGACCTCCTCAACGAGATCCTCACCGGCGAGCTCACCGCCATCAACCAGTACTTCCTCCACGCGAAGATGTGCCAGAACTGGGGCTACAAGCGCCTCTACGAGCACATCCGCCACGAGTCGATCGACGAGATGAAGCACGCCGATCGCCTGATCGAGCGGATCCTCTTCCTCGAGGGGCTGCCGAACCTGCAGCGGCTCGGCAAGCTCGCCATCGGCCAGACGGTCGTGGAGCAGTTCAAGAACGATCTCGCCTTCGAGATGGAGGCGGTCCCGCGCCTGAACCGCGCGATCACCGAGTGCCGGACCATCGGTGACAACGGCACCGTCGATCTGCTCGAGAAGATCCTCGTCTCCGAGGAGGAGCACGTCGACTGGCTCGAGGCGCAGCTCGATCTGATCAAGCAGGTCGGCGAGGGGAACTACCTCGCGCAGCAGATCCGCGAGTAAACGACCCCGAGGCTCAGGATTCGAGGTTGCGGGCCAAGTGCCCGCGACCTCGCTGCTTTTTGTGCGCGAGACGGCCGGCGGGGGGCCGGCGCCGGGCGCGTGGCCTCTTGCTAATGATAACGGCTTTCACTATCGTGTACCTCGGCATGTACGTCTGCTGCTGTTTCGCCGTCACCGAGGCCCAGGTCGATGCCGCCATCCGCGAGGGGGCGCACACCCGTCAGGCCGTCACCCGCGCCTGCCGCGCCGGTGGCGACTGCGGCGCGTGCCACGGCATGATCGAGACGAAGATCGAGGACCACCTCGAGGAGCTCGATGCGTGCGCCCGCGACGCGGTCGTCGAGTCCGGGCCGCAGCTCGTCTCGGCCGAGGCCCTGGTGGCCCGGGCCCAGCGAGACCGCGGCGGCCGCGCCGCCTGAGCGGTCAGGGAAGGGGCGGGGCGCCGGTTCCGGCGCGGGCGAGCGCGCGGTCGCCGCACATCCACTCGACGAGGAACGAGGCCACGTCGGCGGGCTTCGTCCCGGCGCCGAAGCCCGCGTCGTAGCCGAGCTCGAGCGCGAGCTTGTGATCGATGCGCGGTCCGCCGAGGAGCATCACGATCTTGTGCCGCCAGCCCTGCGCCTTCGCCAGATCGATGAGGGCGAGGGCGTTCTCCTTGTGCACGTTCCGCTGCGTGATGATCTGGCTGACGAGGATCGCGTCGGCGGAGAGCGCGTTGGCGCGCTCGGCGAGCTGGTCGTTCTCGACCTGCGCCCCCAGGTTGTAGGACTCGAAGGCCTTGTAGCTCTCGAGCCCCTTGTCACCGGCGTAGCCCTTGTAGTTCAGGATCGCGTCGATCCCGACGGTGTGCGCGTCCGAGCCGGTGCACGCGCCGACCACCACGATCTTGCGACCGAGGCGCGCCTTCACGCGGTGCTCGATCTCCTCGCGCGTGAGGGCCTCGGTGCGGACCTCGGGCACGTCGATGAGCGAGGCATCGATCGCGTGCTGCGAGTGCCCGTAGACGACGAAGTACGTGTAGCCCTCGGCGCACGGCTCCATCGCGGTGACGAGCACGTCCTTCAGGCCGTGGAGCTCCGCGTACTGGCGGGCCGCCTCCTTGGCGCGCGCCGAAGGCGGCAGCTCGAGGACGAACGTGAGCTGCACCATGCCGTCGTTCTGACGGTCGCCGTAGGCGCGCAGCAGCTTGGGAGGGGACGTCGGGTGCATGGTCAGCTCGCTTCCAACGCGGCAAGGATCGGGTTCAGGTAGTCGGGGGTTCGCTCGAAGACGCCCTTGAAGCCCTTGCCGCCGGTGCGCGAGCGCTTCACGTCGGCGAAGGAGCCCTTCTGGATCGCCTCCCAGATCGTGTCGCGCTCGACCTCCTCGAGGAGCTCGAGGGCCTCGTCGAGCACCTGCACGGCGCGCTTCGCCATGAGCCCGTCGGGCTTGATGCTGATCTCGTCGCCCAGCGAGCGGGCGGTGTTGAAGACGTACTTGGTCGCCTTCAGCGACAGGTACCGGTCCATCAGCATCGGGTTGTGGACCGCCTCGCTGAACATGCCGAGGAGCTCGATGCTCTGGTGGGTCGCGATGCCCACCAGGTTGAACATCGCGTCGTGGACGTGGCTCTGGAAGATGTCGCCGGTCTTGAACTTGGTGGGCGGCATCCACTTGATGGGGCTGTTCGGGAAGACCTGCCGGATCAGCTGCGCCTGCGCGAGCTCGAGGAGGAAGCTGTTCTCGATCGACGGATCGATCTCGTAGGCGTGGCCGAGGCCCATCTTCTCGTCGGCGACGCCGGCGTGCCGCGCGAACGCCTCGTTGATGAACTGGCTGGCGAGGACCGTGTGGGCCTTCTCCACTGCGTCGGCGGTGGTGAGGTAGTTGTCCTCGCCGGTGTTGATGATGATCCCGGCCCGCGCGATGAACCGGCGCGCCACGTACTGGTCGACGAAGTTCCGGCACGGGTTGATGTCGCGGAACAGGATGCCGTACATCGCGTCGTTGAGGAGCATGTCGAGGCGCTCCACCGCGCCCATCCACGCGATCTCCGCCATGCAGAGGCCGGACGAGTAGTTCGTCTGCAGGATGTACCGGTGGTAGTCGACCGCCGCCTCGTCGGTGGCGCGGCGGATGATCTTGAAGTTCTCCTGCGTCGCGAACGTGCCGCCATAGCCCTCGGTCGTCGCGCCCTGCGGGACGTAGTCGAGGAGCGACTGCGCGGTGGCGCGGATGACCGCGACCACGTCGGCGCCCGCGTAGGCGGCGGCCTTCGCCTGGAGGGCGTCGTCGTAGATGTTGCCGGTGGCGACGATCACGTACTTCAGCGGCTCGGGGCCGGCGCCCACGCGCGCCTTGTTGGCCTCGCGCTCCTCGCGGGCGGCGTCGATCCGGGCGAGCGCCGCCGTGGTGTGTGCCGCGAGCGCCGCCTCCGCCGCCGCGGCGTCGGGGCCTTCCTCGCCCCGGTCGATCTCGGGCGCGAAGCCGAGGTGCTCCGCGGCCTCCTGGATGTCCGCGGAGCCGGAGAGCAGCGCGCGGCCGAGGAAGAACGCGATCCCGCGTCCGAGGAGGCCCGCCTTCGCGTACCGGTCCACGACCACGTTGACGAGCGGCGCGCCCTGGTCGTCGACGCCCTCGACGCCGTACGCGCGGAGGATGGTGCGCTCGACGCCGACCGACGTGTGGCCGTCGATGTAGCGCTGGACGTCGTCTGCGATCGAGCTGGCGAGCGCGCGGCAGCGCTCCACCTTCTGCGTGTCCATGGGGACGGTCAGCATTGCGGGCCGGACGTTGCCACGAGTCGGCAGGGCCGCCAAGCTTGTGTTCAGAAGAGCAGGATGCCGGCGAGCGTCGCGGCGAGCCCGGCAAGCGCGACCCAGGCGTCGGCACGGCCGGCCTTCCGCGTCAGGGCGAAGCGGAACGCGAACACCACGAAGGCGAGGCCGCCTGCGCCGACCAGCGCGAAGGCGAGCCCGCCGGGCAGATCGCTCTCGCGGAAGGCCTCACGGAGCTTCGCCTCGTCGGCGGCGCCCGTGGGTGAGGCCCCGGCCGCGACCGCCGCCGCGTCGAGGCGATGGGCGAGGCGCGCGAGCTCCACCTCGGCATGCGCCCGCTCGGCGGAACGGGTACCGGCAGCCGACGTGGAGAGGAGCGAGGCCCGCGTTGCGCGCCATGCCGCGAAGGCGGTCGGGTCGTCACCCCGAGCCTCGGCATCGCGGGCGATGTGCTCGAGCTTCGCGTAGCCCTCCGCCTCGCTGCACCCGGCCGGGCAACGCGCCGACGCCGCCACCCGCGCCGCGAGGATGGCGTCGATCGGGTCGGTGCGCGCGAGGGCCGCGTCCGAGTCGGCGAGCGCGCGGCGCCCCTCGCTCACGCGTCCCGCCCAGGCGACGACCAGCACCAGCGCGAGCACCATCGCGATGGTGATCGCGAGGGCGTGCTTCACTGGAAGTCGCGCCTGCGGAACACGATGGCGCTCAGCGCCAGCAGCACCGCCGCGTAGCAGAGCCCGTTGACCCAGGCGCGCGCGATGTACGGCCACACCGGCACCGCCGCGATCTGCCCGAGCATGAGCGGCCGGCTCGGCACGTACACGTCGAGGTTCGGGACGATGCGCGCGAGCACCTTCCCGGCGGTGCGGACGCCCGACCCGAACACGCGCTCCGGGATGTTCGCGAGCGTGTCCGCCGACCGGCCGATGAGGAACACCCACGCGGTGAAGGTGGCGGTGAGGCCCGGCGAGGAGAACGACGAGAACACCATCGCGACCGCGCCGACGATGGCGATCTCGGCCAGCGTCAGCACCGCGGAGACGAGGACCACCTGCCGCTCGTCGCCGGTCTGATCGGCGAGGAGCGCCGCCGCCAGGACGAGCGCCATGGACCAGGGCAGCACCACGAAGACGCGCGCGTACCGGGCGCGGACGAGGAGCCCCACGAGGACGACCAGCAGCCCGCCCACCACGCCGAGCGTGAGCGGAACGTGCGCCTTCGACTGGAGCGCCATGATGACGAGCACCGTCGCCGCGTCGATGGCGACGAACGCGAGCAGCGTCGCGAAGATCCCGAGGTACTTGCCGACGACGTACTCGTGGCGCCGGAGCTGCCGGGTCAGGATCGGGAAGATGGTCTTCAGCTGCAGCTCACGGTGGAGCGACGTCGCGCCGAGGACCACCGTGACGAAGACCGCGTAGATCGACATCGACGCTGCGCCGATGTCGGCCACGATCCGCATCTCCTGCCGGACCGCCATCGCTGCGACGACCAGCGAGTAAAGCGAGGTGGCCAGCGCGAGGCCGAGCAGGACGAGGAGCACGCGTGCGCGCACCGCCTCGCGGTACGTGTTCATGGCGATGGCAGAGACCCGTCCGAGCACGACCGTTCTTGTACTATCTAACGGCGCGCTTCGGCCACGTAACGACGAACGAGCTGCGGCACCGAGAGGAACGCCGCCCGGGCGCGGTCCTCGAAGAGGTCGCGGACGATGCCCGGACCGATGTCGACGAGGATGGCGTAGGTGAGCAGGACCCGCTCGCCCCCCTCGCCGAAGAAGGGCTCGATGCGGAAGAAGCCCCACGCGTCGTCGATCTCGTGGGGGCGGCTCTGCTCGAGCCAGAAGCGGAACTCGCGGCGGCCCTGGGCACCCGTCGCCGCGTCGGGCCGGACGCGGATCGTGTACGTCGCGTCCATCATCGCGTTGCCCTGCACGAGCTCGACGAGCCGGTCGGAGCCCGGCGCGCCGACGAAGCGCGCGGCCTTCGTGCTCGGCAGCACGCGGCGGTAGGCGTCGACGTCGTCGAACATGGCGAGGACCTCGCTCGCGGGCGCGTCGACGATCGTGTAGGTGACGCCGCCCACGAACCGCGCCGAGCGGCCGGGCTCCCACGTGTGCTCACGGATGACGGTCTCGCCGCGGCCGAGCCGCGTGAGCTCACCGGCGCTCAGCGCGTCGGCACGAGCCGACGGGGCCAGCGCGAGGATCGCGAGGCCGGCGGTCAGGCCGAGCGTTCGGGTGAGCATGGACATCCTCGGCGGAGGTTAAAAGGGAGATGCCTGGCACGCAAGCTGGCCAGCTGTGACAACGCCGCCGTCACCGCAGCGCGGCGAACGCTCTCGCGATGGGAACGCTCAGGTGCCCACGACGATTCGCACGCGCGGTCCGACCGAGACGTGGAGGGGCCCGTCGCACGCGTGGAGGTCGCCGTCGACCATGTAACGGATGGGCTGCCGGGGCGAGCGGATGACCGCGGAGGTCGTGACCGCCTCGTACGTGTGGCCGGGCCGCATGGGCTGCGCGCGCCAGACGCGGGGCAGCTGGCTGACGAAGCCGAGCGGGGTCGTGTGGATGCCGAGCAGGTGGAAGTGTCCGGGCTTCTCGGCGTACCGGTAGAAGGGCCGGAAGTTCAGCCCGATGTGGTCGATCGATCCGCCGGCGATCGCGAAGAAGTCGCGCTCCTCCCAGACGGTGCCGTCGGCGAGCTCGACGCTCCCGCGGAACGGCTCGGCCATGCGCCGGATCATCTCGCCGCCGACGATGGCGCTCCCGACCCCGCGCGCGAGCGTCTTCGCGGCGACCACCGGGTTGAGGCCATTCTTCGCGCTCGCGTAGTACTCGGCGAGGTACCCGCGGACGACGCCCGTGCCGAAGACGAAGCCGTACTGCTCGTGGAGCGGCGGCGCGACGATGCTCGCCGGGTTGTCGGCGTCGTTCGCGGCCTGCGGGAGCGCGGCGCTCGCCGTCTCGCTGCGGAGCCGGACGACGTGCCGCTCCACGTTCTCGAGCGGGCGCGAGGCGCGCTCCAGGTACGCGTGCACGAGGCGGCCGACGAGACCCTCGGGACGGCCGCGCCGGACGCCCACCGAGTTGGCGACCGTGTTCATCGTGCCGCCACGGAGGAACGCGATCTGGGGGAGCGCCGCGCCGTCGTAGACGTTCAGGAAGCCCGTGATGGTGACGCCGTTCGTGCCGTCGCCGCCGCTGATGCCGAGGACGTCGATGCCGAGCCGCCGGAACTCCTCGGCGACGCGGTAGAGCTCGTCGATCGAGCCGGCCTTCCGGACGACGCCGTGGTCGCCCACCGCCTTCGCGAGCCGCCGGGCCGCGCCGGGATCACGCATGTTGTGGCCGCTGCGCGGGTTGAAGATGACCCCTATGCCCGGCATCTCGGCCCACCGTGACGCGCGGCGACCGCCGCGGTCAAGCGGCTGACGTCGATTTCCTGACGCGCCCATGACAGAAGAGAGGCATGACCGCGCCTGCCGCTTCGCCCCCCGCTGCCGAGGACGCCGCCCGAGCCGCCCGTGATTCCGTGCTGGTGGTGCCGGGCGACGGACGCGCCGCGATCCTCGTCAGCGGCAAGGACGCACGCAGCTGGCTGAATGGCCTCGTCACCTGCAACCTCGCGACGCTCGGCGCGGGCGACGCCGCGTACGGGCTCCTCGTCGAGAAGAAGGGGCGCATCCAGACCGACCTCTTCGTGGTGCCGGCGCGGGACGGCTCGGCGCTGGCGCTGGCCGTGCCGACCGGCCTGTCCGCCGATCTGCTGGCCTCGCTCGACCACTATCTCATCATGGAGGACGCGGAGCTCGCGGCGGGCGACCTCGCGTTCGTCTTCGCGCACGGGCCGAAGGCAGCCGCCCTCGCGGAGGCGGTCCCTCCGGAGCTCGCGCCCTTCGCCGGGAAGGTGGACCTGCTCGGCGGCGGCGGCGGCGTCTTCGGCGTTCCGGCCGCGACGCGCGAGGCCTTCCTGGCGCGGCTCGGTGAGCTCGCGTCCGGGCTCGGCGGCATCGTCACCGACGACGCGACGTGGGACGCGGTCCGCATCGAGCACGGGCTGCCGCGGTTCGGCGCCGAGGTCGACGCCACGTTCTACCCGCAGGAGGCCGCCCTCGAGAAGCTCGCGGTCGCCTTCGACAAGGGCTGCTACCTCGGGCAGGAGGTCGTCTACATGCTCCAGGAGCGCGGGCACGTGAAGCGGAAGCTCGTGTCGCTCGACCTCGGTGACGCGCACGTGCCCGCGGCCGGAACCGTGGTCACCACGCCCGAGGGCGAGGCGGTCGGTGACGTGCGTAGCGCGGTCCTCGGTCCGACCTCCGGCAAGGGGACGGCGATCGCGATGGTGAAGTGGGCCTTCACGAAGGCGGGCACCGCGCTCGCCGTGGCCGGAGCGCCGGCGACCGTTCGCTGAACGGCGCCGCCGGTCAGATCCGGCGCGCCAGCTTCCAGTGCTTCGAGGTCTGTCCCTCTTCGGGCGGCAGCATCGAGACCTTCAGCATCTCGAGGGCGATCTCCTTGATGCGCTGATCCTTGGGGAGGCGCAGGTGGAGCCGGTCGCCGTCGCTCTTCACGACCTCGCAGCGGCCGAAGGCGAAGTGCTCGACGACGTCGCCCGCGTCGGGGATGGGCTCCTCCTCCCGCTCCTCGGCCGGCGGCCGCACGATGCGCGAGGGCATCGGCGCGCCGACGCTGAAGGTCGGTGAGGGACGCGCCGCCGGCGCGGGCGGCGGGGGAGGCGGGGGCGCGGGAGCCGCGATGACGGGCTCGGGCGGGGGCGGCAGCGCGG
>JAQBQL010000041.1 GCA_028287035.1 Labilithrix sp.
GGGCGACAACATCCAGATGACGATCGAGCTCATCACGCCCGTTGGTCTCGAGGAGCAGATGCGCTTCGCGATCCGCGAGGGTGGCCGCACGGTCGGCGCCGGCATCATCACGAAGGTCCTCGAGTAAGGATCACAGGGAACACACGAAATGGCGTCCGCAACCACCATCCGTATCCGCCTCCGGGCGTTCGACCACCAGCTGCTCGACAAGTCGGCCAACGACATCTTCGAGACCGCCAACCGCACCGGTGCGCGCGTGGCGGGTCCCATCCCGCAGCCCACGCACATCTCGCGCTACACCGTTCTACGCGGCCCGCACGTCGACAAGAAGTCGCGCGAGCAGTTCGAGATCCGCACGCACAAGCGCCTGCTCGACATCCTCGAGCCGACGCAGCAGACCCTGGACGCGCTCATGAAGCTCGACCTGTCTGCCGGTGTCGACGTCGAAATCAAGTCGCCGCGCTGAAGAGGAATTAGCCATGGCAACCCTGGATGTTTTCAATCTGAAGCGCGAGAAGGTCGGCACCGTCGACCTGGCGGACGAAGTGTTCGCTTCCGAGGTGAAGGAACACCTCTTCTACGAAGTGGTGAGGGCGCAGCTCGCGTCGCGTCGCGCCGGTACCGCGGGTTCGAAGAACCGCTCCGCCGTCGCTGGCTCGACGAAGAAGCGCATCAAGCAGAAGGGCACCGGCGGAGCGCGTCACGGCTCCATCCGTGCGCCGATCTACGTCGGCGGCGGTCAGGCCCACGGCCCCCGTCCCCGCGACTGGTCGTACCGGCCGCCGCGCCAGGTCCGCATCGGCGCGCTCCGCAGCGCGCTCTCGAAGTTCAACAAGGAAGGCCGCCTCGTCGTGGTCGACGCCTTCACGCTCTCCGAGATCAAGACCAAGGGCGTCCTGTCGGCGCTCGGGACGCTGAAGGCCGAGAAGCGCACGATGATCGTCGACACCGCGTCGAACGAGAACCTGCGCCTCTCGATCCGCAACAGCAAGGATCACCAGTTCCTCCCGCCGGAGGGGCTCAACGTCTATGACCTGCTCCGCCACGACACCCTCGTCCTCTCCAAGGACGCGGCCAAGGCGCTCGAGCTCCGCTGCCTCGACCGCGGAGGTGAGAAATGATTACGACCGAGACCATCATCCGTCGCCCCATCTTCCTCACGGAAAAGGCGAACACGCTGCGCGGTCAGAACAACCAGGTCGTGTTCGAGGTGGCTCGCACCGCGAACAAGATCCAGATCAAAACGGCGGTCCAGTCGCTCTTCAACGTCAAGGTCGAGAGCGTCAACACCATGCTGTACCGCGGTAAGGACCGCCGTATGGGTCGTGGCTACGCCAAGCTTCAGAACTGGAAGAAGGCCATCGTGACGCTCGCCGAAGGCGAGAACATCGACTTCTTCGCAGAGTCGACGGAGAGCTGAGATGCCCATCAAGAACTACAAGCCGACCAGCCCGGCGCGCCGCTACTACTCGGGCTACGACTTCAAGGAGCTCACCCCCGGCAAGAAGCCGGAGAAGAAGCTCACCGAAGGTCAGAGCCGCACCGGTGGTCGTAACACCACCGGGCGCATCACCAGCCGCTTCCGCGGCGGTGGTCACAAGCAGCGCTACCGCCTCATCGACTGGCGCCGCAACAAGATCGGCGTCCCGGCGACGGTCGCGTCCATCGAGTACGACCCCAACCGCACGGCGCGTATCGCGCTCCTGCACTACTCGGACGGCGAGAAGACCTACATCCTCGCGCCCGACGGCCTCGCGGTCGGCGACAAGATCGTCGCGAGCCGCAACGAGGACATCAAGCCGGGCAACAGCATGCCGCTCCGGCACATCCCGCTCGGCACGATGGTGCACAACATCGAGATGCGTAAGGGCAAGGGCGCGCAGCTCGTCCGCGCCGCCGGCTCCGGCGCTTCGCTCATGGCGAAGGACGGCGACTACGCGCAGGTCCGCATGCCCTCCGGCGAAGTCCGCATGATCCACCAGGATTGCCAGGCCACCATCGGCCAGGTGTCCAACATCGATCACGCGAACATCTCGCTCGGCAAGGCCGGCCGTAGCCGCTGGCTCGGCAAGCGTCCGCACCAGCGCGGCGTCACGATGAACCCGGTCGATCACCCGATGGGCGGCGGCGAAGGCCGTACGTCCGGCGGTCGTCACCCGTGCTCGCCGTGGGGTCAGCTGGCGAAGGGTCTCAAGACCCGCAACAACAAGCGTACCGATGCGATGATCGTGAAGCGTCGCGGACTGAAGTGAAGGAATAAGAGATGCCTCGTTCAATCAAGAAGGGCGCTTTCGTCGACGGCCACCTCATGGAGAAGATTGCGGCCGCCCAGGCGACGCAGTCGAAGAAGGTCATCAAGACCTGGTCGCGTCGCAGCACGGTCACTCCGGAGGCCATCGGCCTCACGTTCGCGGTTCACAACGGCCGCAAGTTCGTGCCGGTGTTCGTCACGGAGAACATGGTCGGGCACAAGCTCGGCGAGTTCGCCCCGACGCGCACGTTCCACGGCCACTCGGGCGACAAGAAGTCGAAGGTCAAGGGCGCCGCTCCGGGCGGGCGTTGATCTTCCAGATCGAGTAGAGTGCGGCGCGTGCATCGGCACGCAAGCACCCGGACCGAAGCGCGGCTGCGGAGGACCTCGAGAAGTCGAGGGCCTTCGCTCGCCGCGCTTCGCTCGTTTGTGATGTCCAGACGTGTGGCGGTCGCTCTCCTCGGCGGGCTCGGCGCGCTCGGCGCGGGCTGCAAGGAGGACACGTCGCTCTTCCCGGAAGAGACCACGACCGCCCGCGACGTCCAGGGACGCGTGTGGGCCGGACCGGAGCTCGTGGTGGGCGCCGCGGTGCACCTCGAGCCCGCGCCGGGCTACGCGTACGACGAGCAGCGGCGCGCCGCCGGCGTTGCCGCGAACGGCTACGCGGGCGTCTTCACGAGCACCGACCTCGCGGGCCGCTACCGCGTGCCCGACGCGCCCTTCGCCTACGATCTGTGGGTGCGCCGCGACCAGGAGGTCGCGATCTTCGAGGGGCTCATGCCCCGCTACACCGAGCCGAGCTTCGGCGATGACGGCCCGCTCACCGGGTTCACCGCCACCGTCGCCGCCAGCACCAGCCACGCGCCGAGCGATGGGCACTCGGTCGCGTACTTCATCGCCGGCGCCGACGCGAAGGCGCTCACCGGCGAGGGCGGGCGGCTCACCGCCACGTTCGGCGAGTTCGCGTCCACCATCACGTTATGGGCCGTCGAGTACGTGACGGCCCTCGGGCTCACCGCGCCCACGCACGTCGGCAGCGTCGACGTGCGCGTCACGGCGGGGGGCACGTTCCCGGCGGTCGTGCCGGTCACCGAGATCCCCGACACGACCGCCAACGATCTCACCATCGACGCGACGCCGCCCCCCGGCATGACCGTCGCGAAGGCCGAGCTCGTGGTCGACTTCGGTGTGCGGCGCGAGGTGCGGCCGATCGCGCGCTTCACGCCGGGCCAGCCGTTCCACGTGAAGGTCGCGATCGGCGGCCACTACGGCGTGCACGTCGTCGCCGAGAGCGGCGCGGGCGCCACCTCCGACTCGGGGATCGTCTACTTCGACATCTTCGCCGTCACGCCGCCGGCCATCACGCTGCCCCTCGCGCTGCCCGACGTCGCGTTCGACGGCGAGCGGACGGTGAGCGCCGGCACGCAGTCGGGGCTCGTCGAGCACGAGCTCGTGCCCCGGCCCGGGACCGTGGGGCCCACGGTCCGGATCGTCACCACCGACCGCGCCGCGACGCTGCCCGACCTGCATCTTTTCGGGACGACGCAGCCGCTCGGCAGCTACGCGTGGTCGGTGAGCTACTACCCGGCGCTCCTGAAGCCGTACGCGCTCGTCGGGCCCGACGTGCGCAAGGTCACGCCGGTGTCGAAGACCGCGCCGCGCACCATCGTGCTGCGCTGAGCCGGCGCACGCCTACTCGCTGCGCAGCGCATCGATGGGGGCGATGCGCGACGCTCGCCAGGCGGGCAGCAGGCCGAAGCCGAGGCCCGTCAGGAGCGACAGCGTGATGCCGAGCGCGAACGACCACGCCGGCAGCGCGAAGTCCCAGCTGCCGAGCGTGGCGCGGGCCCACAGCGCGACCGCGAAGGAGAGGGCGCTGCCGACCATGCTCCCCGCGAGCGCGCCGGCCGCCGACAGGGCGGTCGCCTCGAGCACGAACTGCACGAGGATGGCGCGCTGGGTGGCGCCGAGCGCGCGGCGGAGGCCGATCTCCCGCGTCCGCTCCGAGACGGTGACGAGCATCACGTTCATGATGTTGATGCCCGACGCGAACACCGCCAGCGCGCCCGTGCCGAGCACGAGGATCTGGATGACCATCATGATGAGCTGCTCGGTCCCGTTGCGGTCCGCCTTCTCGACGTCGAAGTTCTTCACGCCGAGGTGCCGTGCGAGCAGCACGCGCTCGATGCTGGCGCGGGCCGGGCGGCGGTCCTCGGCGGTGCCGCCCGCGGGACGGACGAAGATCCGCTTCACCTCGTGGCTCGGGGCGTAGAGGGAGTCGTAGGTCCGCTGCGGGATCATCACCTTGCGGTCCCAGCGATACGTCGAGGTGGTGGAGCCGATCATGGGCTTCTCCTCGAGCACGCCGACCACCGCGAAGAGCTCGCCGTCGATCTCGAGACGCTCGCCGCGCGCGTCCTTGCCCGGGAAGAGATCCTCCTTCACCTCGTGACCGATCACGCAGACGCGGCGCCCCTCGGCGCGGTCGTCGTCGTCGAGGGCGCGGCCACTCGCCACCCGCAGGCGGTAGAGGCTCATCGTGCCGGAGCCGGTGCTGACCACCGCCACGCGCTTTCGTTCGCCCCTCGCCCGCGCCCAGGCGTCGAAGGAGCTCTCCGCCGCGACCTTCGCGCCGCCGAGCGCGAGGTCTCGCTCGAGCGCGTCGGCGTCGGCGCGCGACAGCGGCCGCGTCGTCTTGTCCTTCTGAGCCGGGGGCGGCGCGTCGGTGCCGACGCGGATGATGTCGTCGTCGCTCACCGACTGGTTGGCGGCGACGAGCGTGTGCTTGCCCCCGTACAGCATGCTCGCCAGCAGCACGATCGACGCGGTCCCGATGACGACGCCGAGGACGGTCAGGGACGCGCGCACGCGATGGGCGAACGCTCCGCCGAGGAGGCGTAGCCGGTCCGACAGACGCAGCGCCGGAGCATGCCGGGCGGTCATCGGCGCATCGCCTGCGTGGGGTCGAGGCGCGCCGCTTGCTGGGCCGGCAGCCACCCGAAGACGACGCCGATGCCGATCGACACGACGAGCGCGGTGATGGTCGGTCCCGTTGCGAGCGATCGCTGCCAGCTCGGGAGGAAGTGCGCGACCACCGCGCTCGCGCCGATCGACGCGGCGAGCCCGGCGCCGACCCCGACCGCTCCGCCGGCAAGGGACAGGATGATGGCCTCGGTCAGGAACTGCGCGCTGATCTCGCGAGGTCTCGCGCCCAGCGCCTTGCGGAGCCCGATCTCCTTCACGCGCTCGCTGACCGCGACGAGCATCATGTTCATGACCCCGACGCCGCCGATGAGGAGCGCGATGCCCGCGAGCAGGGCGACGATGAGCTCCATCGTGCCGAAGATGGTGTCGAAGCGCTTCATCACGCCGCGAAAATCGAAGATCTGGAAGTCGTCGACACCCGGGTGTCGCGCCACGAGCCGCGCGTTGACGAGGCGCTTCACGGCCTCGTTCGAGCCAGGAGAGTCGGTGCGCACGAGGATCTCCGCCTCCGTCCGCACCTCCGGCTCCACGTTGGCGACCGCCTCGGCGGGGGCGATGACGAGGTCCGTCCAGTCGAAGCCGAAGCCCACGCCGAAGCGGTCGTTGTCGGCGAGCACGCCGGAGACGCGGCAACGGAACGGCCCCACCGTGAGATGCTGCCCGAGCGGATCGCCGTCGATCTGCGCGGCGAGCTTGTGGCCGATCACGCAGAGCGCGGCCTGGCCGCGGTTCTCCTCCTCGGTGAAGGCGCGCCCGCGCGCGACGCGCATGTGGAACACGTCGAAGAACCGCGCGTCGCTCGCGACGAGGTCGGTGCGCGCGCGCGAGACGGACCCGGAGGTCGCGTCGCGCTTGCCGAGCACGGTGTACATCGAGATGCCCTCGACGTGCGGCAGATCGCGGAAGGTGCGCTCGCGGTCCACGAGCGAGATCCCGCGGACGTAGGCGTTCTGCTTCGCCTCGCCGCGTACCGGCTCCTTGGTCGCGACGAGCACGATGCGCGCGCCGCCGAGCTCCTCGACGCCGCGCGCGATGGTGACGAGGCCGCTCTCCGCGAGCGACGACATGACCACGATCGCGAAGGCGCCGATGGTGATGCTGAGGACGGTGAGCGCCGAACGCCCGCGCGTCGCGGCCACGGCGCCGGCCGCGAGCCGCAGGTTCTCGGTGAATCTCACGGCCGCCTCACATCTTCGTCTCGTTGTCGGCGGCCGAGGGCGGCTTGAGCAGCACGCGCATTCCCTCGGTGGCCCCGCGTTCGAGCTCGACCTCGCGCTCGTTCTTGAGACCCTGGGTGACCTCGACCTTCTCGGTGCGCGACTCGGCCTTCTCACCGTCGGCAGGCGGCAGCACCTTCATCACGTACGTCTTGCCGTTCTCCTTCACGATGGCCTCGAGCGGGACGACGAGCACGTCCGGGCGGGCGTCGAGATGGATGCGCACGTCCGCGGTCATGCCGGGCTTCACGAGCCCGTCGGGCGCCTCGAGCTGCGCCTCGACGGGGAAGACCTCCTGGTCCTTGCCGGCGAGCTTCACGGACGCGGGCGCCACCTTCGTGAGCACCGCGCGGTACGAGCGGCCGGGCAGGGCGTCGAGCGTCAGGGTCGCGTGCCTGCCGACCGCCACCTTCGCGACGTCGATCTGGTTCAGGTTCACCTTCACGAGGAGCGCAGTCAGATCCGCGATGGTGAGGAGCGCCTTGCCGTCGAACGTCGACTGCACGCCGGGGATGACCGCCTCGCCGGGCTCGATGTTGCGGGCGATGACCGTGCCCTCGATGGGCGACACGATCTTCGTGTACGAGAGGTGGTCGCGCGCGACGGTGCGGGCCACCTCCGCCGCCTGCACCGACACCTGCTTTGCGCGGAGCTCGTGGACGGCGAGATCCAGCTCGGTGCGCGGCGCGACGTTCTGCTCGACGCCGCGCCGGGCGCGCGCCTCGATGAGGCGAGCGTAATCGAGGGCGGCGACCGCCTGCGCGACGTCGGCATCGGCCTTCGCCTGCTCGCGCTGGTAGTCGATGGGGTCGAGCACCACGAGGGGCTGACCCCTGGTGACGCGCGCGCCCTCGTCGACGAGCACCTGGAGCACCTGACCGGCGATCTTCGACTTGATGTCGGCCTTCTCGCGCGGCTGCACGCGTCCGGTCTCGAGCACCTCGACCTCGAGGGCGCGGCGCTGCACGGTGACCACGAGCGCCGCGTCGATGGGCGTCGTCGTGGCGCGGCTCCGCCTCGCGAAGAACACGATGCCCGCGGCAAGCGCGAGCAGCGCGAAGACCCACGGCCAGCGCCGCCGAACGCGCAGCTTCATGCGGCCTCCGCGCGGCGATGGTCGCCCTGGACGCGGCCGTCGGCGAAGGTGATGACGCGCTCGGCATACGCGGCGATCGCCGGGTCGTGCGTCACGAGGACGACGGTGATCCCTTGCGCGTGCAGCGATCCGAAGAGCTCCATGACCTGCCGCGTGGTCGCCGAGTCGAGCGCACCGGTGGGCTCGTCGGCGAGGAGGAGCAGCGGATCGTTGACGATGGCGCGCGCGATCGCGACGCGCTGCTGCTGCCCGCCGGAGAGCTGGTTCGGCAGGTGGTCCTCGCGTGCGTCGAGCCCGACCCGCGCGAGCGCAGCACGTGCGCGGTCACGCCGGTCGCGTGGCCTCACCCCGGCGTAGACCATGGGCAGCTCGACGTTGGCGAGCGCGGTGAGACGCGGCAAGAGGTGGAACGACTGGAAGACGAACCCGATCTTCTGGTTGCGCAGGACCGCGAGCTCCTCCTCGTCGAGCGCCTCCACGGGCTCGCCGTCGAGCAGGTAACGGCCCGACGTGGGCCGGTCCAGGGTGCCGAGGATGTTGAGCGTGGTCGACTTGCCCGACCCGCTCGCGCCCATGATCGCGACGGACTCGCCCGCCCGCAGATCGAGGCGCACGTCCCGCAGGGCGTGCACGGTGGGCGCGTCCGCCCCGGCGGACATCGCGTAGCTCTTCGAGACCGCCTCGAGGGTGACGACGGAAGGCATGATGCCTACGGGTCGCCCGAGGGAGCCGCCGAATTTCAGGCGGCGGTCGATTTCGAGGCGCCGCCGGGATCGTGGGCGCTCGCCGCGGCGGCGCGGGCCCAGCGCGGCAGGAGCAGCGCGGGCAGGGCGCTCACGACGGCCGCGGCGAGGAACGCGACGAGCAGCCCGGCGTGGTCGGCGAGGGTGGCGCCGAGCAGCCCGCCGAGCCCGATGGCGACCGCGTTGGCGCTCGTGAGGATCGTGTAGTGGAGCCCCGCATCCCTCGGGCGGGTCGCGCTCATCAGCGCGGCGAAGAGGACCGTGGTGCCGAAGCCGCTGCCGAAGTGCTCGGCGGCGATGGCCATGGTCGTGAGCACGAGCGGCGCATGGAGGCGCTCGACCGCGACGAGCGGCAGGCACACGAGGGTCTGGACGATCACGGCGAGGTAGAGCGCCCGCCGCTCGCCGAGGCGGCGGTGCGCGACGCCGCCGAGGCCCGCCCCCAGGAAGGCGGCGGCGGTGCCGACGGTGACGACCGCGCTGCCGATGCGCTCCTTCGACCAGCCGAAGTCCTTCGCCATCGGCTTGAGGAGGCCGCTCATCATGTGGAGCCCGAGCTTGAAGGTCACTGCGATGGCGAGGACCGGAGCCGCCTCGGGCCGGATCATCTCGCGCAGCAGCCGGCGCACCGACGCGGGGCGGCGCTCGGCAGGCGGGGCAGGGGAGGCGGGCGAGGTGCCCTCGACGTGGCCTTCGCGCGCGCCGACGAACGCGCCGACGCTGGCCGCGGCCACCACACCCGCGCACGCGAGGAGGGTGGTGCGCTCGCCGAGCGTACCGACCAGGAGGAGGAGCGCGGCGCCGCCCACGAGCATCCCGAGGCGGTACCCCGCGACCTGCGCGGTGTTGCCGAGGCCACGTTCGGCGGGGAGCAGCACGCGCACCGCGAACGCATCGACGAAGACGTCCTGCGTCGAGGCGAAGAGAGCCGCGACCGCGGTGAGCGAAAACCACAGGATCGGCGCGCTGGCGAGCGGCGCGATCGCGAACGCGGCGACAGTGAGCGACAGCCCCAGCTGGAGGACGAGGATGATCTGGCGCGTGCGCGCGCGGGCGGCCGGCGAGTCGGCGGTCTTCGCCCAGAGCACCTTCGCCTGCCACGGCAGCTGCAGCCAGAAGAGGCCGGCGATCGCCGCGTAGCTATAGCCCTGCTCGCGGAGCGCGACGGGGAGGTACTCGGTCGCGAACCCGAAGGGTATGCCCTGCGCCGTGTAGAGGAGGGAGAGCGCGACGACGATCGCGGTGCCGTTCCGCGGCGCGCGTGAGTCCCGGGGAGGCATCGTCGCAGCGGCCAATCGCGCCCGATCATACCTCCCTGGGCGGATTCGCGGCGTCGGGGCCGCATGGTAGGCTCGCGGGCATGAGGGGTTGGATCGTGCCGGCGCTGCTGGCGGGGGGAATCGTTGCGTGCGGCGCGTTCAGCGGAGACGAAGGGCCCTCGTCGAGCCCTCCAGGCGCCGAGCCGTCCGACGGCGGGGCGGACGTCGGTCTCGTCACGGGCGAACCGGCCGCAGATGGCGTGACGCTCGCCGCGGTGCCCGACACGCTGATGATCATCCAGGGCTCCTCGGCGAAGCTCGCCGTCACGATCACGCGCGGCAAGCAGCAGCGCGGACCCGTGGTGTTGAGAGTCACCGGGCTGCGCGACGGCATCACCGCCGCGGAGGTCACGATCACCGGCGACACGGGCGAGCTCGAGATCACGGCCCCCGCGGCGGCGGCGCAGGGTGCCGCGGTAGGCGTCATCGAGGCCGTCGCGAAGACCAGCAGCGGCGCCGACATGAAGGCGACGACGATGGTGAACGTCCTCGTCCGCGGCGAGCCCGGCTCGCTGGACCGCACGTTCGCAACCGACGGCGTCGCGGCAGACCTGTTCGGCCTGTTCTCGAGCGTGATGGTCGACGACGTCGTGCTCGGCCCCGACGAGAGCGTGTACGTCGTCGCTCACAACGATACGTTCGGCCTCGTCGCGCACCTCGGCAAGGACGGCAAGCCGGACACCACCTACGGCGACGGCGGCGTGGCCCTCGTCCTGAACGCCCCGACGCGCGCGGTCGTTCAACCCGACGGCAAGCTCGTCGTCGTGGGCGCCTACGCTGGCAAGGGGTGGATCGGTCGCCTCACGGCGAACGGTCAGCCGGACGCGACGTTCGCCGGCAGCGTCTCGGCGGGAATGAATGCTCCCGGAACCGCCGGGCTGAACGGTACGAACGTGGCCCTCACGGGCGTCGTGCTCCGCGCGGACGGCCACATCCTCGCGCCTTTCTCCAACGATGATGGCGGCAGTTATCGGAAGGCGGGCATCCTCCACTTCCAGCCTGACGGCACCTTCGCGACGGGCTTCGGCCTTGGCGGATCCGCACGCTTCGTCATCGCGTACCCGTTCGCGATTCTCCTCCGGACCTCGGGGCCTTCCAAGGGCACGGTGACGACGCTCTCGAGCGGCTCCGGCGCGCTGCCCACGGGCGGCGTGAACTTCGACCAGCGCAGCAGCGACACGGCGACGAGCGACCCACTGGTCGTCCCGAACCCCAAGAATCTCGGCGGCCTCGACTTCTTCGGCGGACAGGACACGCAGGGCCTCGTCGAGCTCTCCGACGGCTCCGTCGTCACTCCTACTTCCGACCAATCGCGCTTCTCTCTCATGAAGCTCGACCCGACCGGCAACCGCGCGACGAGCTTCGGCACCGGCGGCGTCGCAGGTCCGTACCCGGGCTCACGCCCGAACGGGATCGCCCTCCAGAAGGACGGAAGCTTCATCGTTTCCGCCGCGAACGCTCTCTACCGCATGGACGCAGCGGGGGTGGCCGACGCGGCGTTCGGACCGAGCCACGACGGCCAGGTCCCGGCCGCCTCGACCGACAGCTACCGGCGCGTCGTGCTGCAGAAGAGCGGCCGCATCATCGCCGGCGTCATCCACATCGGCCCCCCGTACAGCACGCGCGTTGCGGCCTTCTGGCCCTGAAATCAGAAGGCTTTCGCCGCGTCCCGAACGCCACTATAAGCGAACGCTCGATGACGGCCGCGGGACAGGTCACCAGCGCATCCCGCTCCGGGCAGCCGGCGCTCGTCTTCCTTCACGGGTTCGCGCTCGACGCCCGCATGTGGCGGCCGCAGGTCGAGGAGTTCAAGGCCGACCACCGCGTCGTCACCCTCGATCTCCCGGGCTTCGGCGCGCAGGCGCGTGACCTCGGGGAGGTCGACCCCGCGTCGGGCGTCCTCCGCGCGCTCGACGTCGCGAAGATCGACGCCGCGCATCTCGTCGCCAACTCCTTCGGCGCGGCGGTCGCGGCCGACTTCGCGCTGCAGCATCGCGATCGCGTCCGCTCGCTCACGCTGGTCGGCCCGCTCCTCCTCGGCCGGCGCACGGGCATCGAGTCGTGGTCGCGCTGCGTCGCGCTCGCGAGCGAGGGCGACAAGGCGACGGCCAACGAGATCTGGCTCGACGACCCGCTCTTCGCGGGCGTTCGCGACGACGAGGAGCTCTTCGAGGAGCTGCGCAGCATCGTCCTCGACTACGGCTGCGGCCACTGGACGGGCCGGATCGGCTCCCGCTGGAGCGATCCCGACCCGCTCCCCAACCTGCGCACGCTCGACGTGCCCGCGCTCGTCGTCTCCGGCGAGCGTGACATCGCGAGCTTCACGACGATGGCCGATGCCTACGCGCGGACCCTCCCGCGCGCGCGGCGCGAGGTGATCGCCGGCGCCGGTCATCTGGCGAGCTTCGAGCGTCCGCGCGAGTTCAACGCGCTTTTGCGGGAATTTCTCGCGAGCGCGTGACCGGGCGAACCGCGCGCGCGACCTTCCGCGCGACAAAAGCGCTTGCGCGGCGATGAAATGTGCGTAAAGTACGCGCTCCTTATCCCCCGGAAGGGTGATGAGGGTTCACGGTTCAGGGTTCCGAACCGCCGTAACGGCCCACTGCAGTAAGGCAGTCGGTACGACGGGGTTCAGAAACAGCCGGCAACGTTCGCCTGTCACTCACGGGCGGCTGCGTCGGCGGAAAGTCCGCCAAGTCCATGGTCTCGAAGGCGATCGCCCGCTTCGCGCGCATCAGTCCGCGCAAAGCCCGAATGATTGTGAACCTCGTCCGCGGCCGTCAGGCCGGGGAAGCTCTGCAGCTCCTGCAGTTCACCATGAAGGCGGGCGCGCCCGTCGTCTCCAAGCTCATCGAGAGCGCCGTCGCCAATGCGCGCACGACGAGCCCGGGCACGGACCTCGACTCGCTGTTCGTCGAGACGGCCTTCGTCGACAAGGCCCCGAACAAGCACATGCGCCGGTGGCGCCCGCGGGCCATGGGCCGCGCGACCCAGATTCAAAAGGGCATGAGCCACATCACCATCCACCTCGGCACGCGCGAGTAACGGAAGACACATGGGTCAGAAAGTTCATCCGTACGGATTCCGCCTCGGCATCATCAAGACGTGGAACTCGAAGTGGTTCGAGGACAAGAACTACGCGAAGTGGCTTCACGAGGACATGCGCATCAAGCGCGCCGTGAAGGAGTACCTGATGAACGCGAACATCGCGTCCATCGAGGTCGAGCGCGCCGCGAACAAGGCGAAGGTCATCGTCTTCACCGCGCGCCCCGGCATGGTCATCGGCAAGGGCGGTAAGGGGATCGAGATCCTCAAGATCGGCAACCTGAAGACCGCCGCCAAGGGCGAGACGAAGTTCGCCGGCGTCCAGTCGTTCACCGACAACGAAGTCTTCATCGACGTGCAGGAGATCCGCAAGGCGGAGACCTCCGCGCAGCTCGTCGCCGAGAACGTCGCGATGCAGCTCGAGCGCCGCGTGGCCTTCCGCCGCGCGATGAAGAAGGCCCTCTCGACCGCCATGAAGTTCGGCGCCAAGGGCATCCGTATCCGCTGCTCCGGCCGCCTCGGTGGCAGCGAGATGAGCCGCGTCGAGACGTACCGCGAAGGTCGCGTCCCCCTTCACACGCTGCGCGCGGACATCGAGTTCGGCCAGCACGAGGCCCGTACGAAGTACGGAATCATCGGCGTCAAGTGCTGGGTCTTCAAGGGTGAGGTCCTCCCCCGCCGCACGCGCCGCCCGCAGCTCGCCGGAGCCTGAGAGGTCTAAGTCATGAGCCAGATGAGCCCCAAGCGGACCAAGTTCCGCAAGATGCAGAAGGGAAACAACAAGGGGACCGCGTACCGCGGCTCTGACGTTTCCTTCGGCGACTTTGCCATGCAGGCCGTCGAGCCCGGCCGCCTCACGGCGCGCCAGATCGAAGCCGCGCGTATGGCGATCACCCGCCACGTGAAGCGCGCCGGAAAACTCTGGATCCGGATCTTCCCGCACCGCCCCGTCACGAAGAAGCCCCTCGAAGTTCGAATGGGCGGAGGCAAGGGCTCGGTCGAGGAGTGGGCGGCCGACATCCTTCCGGGCCGCGTCATGTACGAGATCGCAGGAATCGACGAGAAGACGGCGCGTGAGGCGTTCCGTCTCGCGGGCCACAAGATCCCCGTCGGCTACAAGTTCCTCGTTCGCGGCATCATCGAGCAGAAGGTCGTCGCGACCGTAAAGGACAAGGCCTGATCATGAAGGCGAAAGATCTCCGTGAGCGCAGTGAGGCGGACCTGAAGGAGCTCGAGACGAGCCTCGCGAAGGACGCCTTCCAGGCGCGCTTCAAGAACTTCACGAACCGGCTCGACGACACGAGCACCATCAAGAAGGCGCGCCGCGATGTCGCTCGCGTCAAGACGCTCCTCCGCCAGGCGGAGCTGACCGCGGCAAGCGCGTCCAGCGCGTCCAGCGCCGCGATCGCGGCAACCCCCAAGGCCGAGGCGAAGTAAGTCATGTCCACTGCTGCAACGAACGAAGCGCACGAAGCGCACGGCTTCCGCCGCAAGATGGTCGGCAAGGTCGTCAAGGACAAGATGGACAAGACCGTCGTCGTCGAGTGCGTCAACGCTCGCCGCGACGCGCTCTACGGCAAGTACGTGCGCAGCCGCACCCGCTACAAGGCGCACGACGAGACCAACCAGTTCAAGGTTGGCGACCAGGTCGAAATCCAGGAACACCGTCCGATCTCGCGCGACAAGCGCTTCATCGTGGTGCGCCTCGTCAAGAAGTTCGTGGAGGAGTAAGCCGATGATCCAGATGAGCACCAACCTGGAAGTCGCCGACAACTCCGGCGCGCGACGTGTCCAGTGCATCAAGGTGATCGGCGGCTCGCGCCGTCGTTACGCCCGCCTCGGCGATGTCATCATCGTCGCGATCAAGGAAGCCGGCGCCGGCGCCAAGGTCAAGAAGGGCGACACCGCGAAGGCCGTGGTCGTTCGCGTCAAGGACGACACGTCCCGCCAGGACGGCAGCTCGATCCGCTTCGACGAGAACAGCGCTGTCCTCATCAACGCCCAGCTCGAGCCGATCGGCACCCGCATCTTCGGACCGGTCGCTCGCGAGCTCCGCGGCAAGAAGTTCATGAAGATCATCTCGCTCGCGCCGGAGGTCCTCTGATGGCCACCCAGCGACTGCAGAAGGGCGACACCGTCGTCGTCATCTCCGGCAAGGACAAGGGCAAGACCGGCAAGGTCATGCGTCTCTTCAAGGATGACGACAAGGTCATCGTCGAGGGCGTGAACCTCGTCAAGCGCCACACGAAGCCGAACCAGCGCATGCAGCAGGGCGGCATCCTCGAGCGCGAGCAGCCGATGCACGCGTGCAAGGTGATGCCGGTCGACCCGAAGACGGGCAAGGGCACGCGCATCACGACGAAGACCGACGACAAGGGCGTGAAGGTCCGCGTCGCCAAGAGCGGAGACGAGATCCCGTCGCCCCGCAAGGCAGCAGGTTGAGCCATGGCTGACGAGAAGACCGAGAAGAAGGACAAGAAGCCTCGCGAGGGCAAGAAGGGCGGCCGCGATGGCGGTGGCCAGGCGCGCGAGAGGGCAGCTGTCGTCTCCAAGGCAGCCGCTGTCGCCCCGCGCTTCATCGCGAAGTACCGGGACGTCGTCGTCCCCGCGCTCAACAAGCAGTTCGGGTACACCAACCCGATGCAGGTTCCGCGGATCGAGAAGGTCGTCATCAACATGGGCCTCGGCGCCGCGGTGACGAACCCGAAGATCATCGACACCGCCGTCGAGGAGCTCCGCGCGATCACCGGCCAGAAGCCGGTCGTCACGCGCTCCAAGAAGGCGATCGCGAGCTTCAAGCTCCGCGCGGGCCTTCCCATCGGCGCGATGGTGACGCTCCGCTCCGCCAAGATGTGGGAGTTCCTCGACCGCTTCATGACGCTTGCGCTCCCGCGCATGCGTGACTTCCGCGGCGTCTCCCGCAAGGCCTTCGACGGCCAGGGCAACTACACGCTCGGTCTCAAGGAGCAGATCATCTTTCCCGAGATCGACTACGACCGTATCGACGTGATCAAGGGGCTCAATGTCTCCGTGGTCACCTCCGCGAAAACCGACGAGGAGGGGCGCGCGCTCCTCCAGCACCTGGGCATGCCCTTCCGGGCGACCTGAGACCCGGAAGAAGGAAGAAGGAAGAACGATGGCCCGTGCCAGTCAGTTTGCGAAGCTCAATCGAGCGCCCAAGTTCGCGGTTCGCCACGTCAATCGCTGCAAGGTCTGCGGCCGCGGTCGCGCGTACTACCGCAAGTTCGAGCTATGCCGCATTTGTCTGCGGCTCTACTCCCTCCGCGGCGAAATCCCCGGCGTGATCAAGGCGAGCTGGTGATCCCATGATGACCGATCCCATTTCCGACATGCTCTCGCGCATCCGCAACGGTGCGCTGGCTCGCCACGACCGTGTGGAGATGCCGCACTCGGCGCTCAAGCACGCCGTCGCGAACGTCCTGAAGTCGGAAGGCTTCATCGACGACGTGAAGTCGAGCGACGGCGAGGGCCCCAAGACCCTCACCCTCGTTCTTCGCTACGGCGTCGACTCGAGCCACGAGAAGTCCTCCGCCATCGACGGCGTCCGTCGCGTCTCGGCCCCGGGCCGTCGCGTGTACGTCCGCCACGACCGCATCCCGCGCGTCCGCAGCGGCATGGGCATCTCGATCCTGTCCACGAGCCGCGGCGTCATGGCCGATCGCGTTGCCCGCGAGCAGCGCGTGGGCGGCGAGCTCCTCTGCGAGGTCTGGTGATCTTATGAGCGCTCAAACCACCGAAGCAGGCCCCGTCAGCCTTCGTCCCGATCAGCTCCGGCTGTCGCGCGTCGGCAAGCGTCCCGTGGCCGTCCCCAAGGGCGTCACCATCACCATCGCGAACGGCAACGTGGACGTGAAGGGCCCCAAGGGGAGCCTCACCCGTCCGCTCACGCCGAACGTGAAGGTGAACATCGAGAACAACGAAGTGCTCGTCGTCCCCACGGTCCAGGGCCGTGACGGCGCGCGCTTCCAGGGCCTCGCCCGCTCGATCATCAGCGGCATGCTCTCCGGAGCCGGCACCGGCTACACGAAGACGCTGCAGCTCGTCGGCACGGGTTACCGCGCCGAGGTGAAGGGCAAGATCCTGAACCTCGCGCTCGGCTTCTCGCACCCGGTGAACTATCCGATCCCGGAAGGGATCACGGTCACGATCCCGCCGGACTCGAAGGGCACGCTCATCGTGCTCACGGGCGCCGACAAAGAGAAGATGGGCCAGACGGCCGCCACGATCCGCGGGTTCCGCCCGCCGGAGCCGTACGGTGGCAAGGGCGTCCGGTTCCTGGGTGAGAAGATCCGCGAGAAGGCCGGCAAGGCCGCGAAGGGCGGTAAGTAGTCATGGGTAGCCGTCTCCTCGGTCGCGAGCGCCGTAAGCTTCGCGTGCGTGGCACTGTCTCCGGTACGCCGGAGCGTCCGCGTCTCACTGTCTTCCGTAGCCTCAAGCACATGTACGCGCAGGTCGTGGACGACACGGCGGGCACCACGCTCGCTCACTCGTCCACGCTCGCGAAGGACGTGAAGCCCTCCCTCGAGGAGGCCGACAAGACCGGCTCCGCCGAGAAGGTCGGCGAGGCGATCGCGAAGCAGCTCCTCGCCAAGGGCGTGAAGAAGGTCGTCTTCGATCGCAATGGCTACATGTACCACGGCCGCGTGAAGGCCCTCGCTGACGCGGCTCGCAAGGCCGGGCTGGAGTTCTGATATGGCGATCGAGCACATCGACGAAGACAAGCTCAAGGAACGCATCATCCACATCAACCGCGTCGCGAAGGTCGTGAAGGGCGGACGCCGCTTCAGCTTCGCGGCCCTCGTCGTCGTCGGCGACGAGAGCGGTCACGTGGGTGTCGGTCTCGGCAAGGCCAACGAGGTCCCGGAAGCCATCCGCAAGGGTAACGACCAGGCGCGCAAGAACCTGTTCAAGGTTCCGCTCGACGGCGTCACCATCCCGCACATCTCCAACGGCCACTTCGGCGCCGGTCGCGTGTTCCTCCGCCCTGCCTCGCAGGGTACGGGCGTCATCGCCGGCGGCGCGGTTCGCGCCGTCGTCGAGTCCGCGGGCATCCACGACATCCTCACGAAGTGCATCGGCAGCGCGAACCCGCACAACGTGGTTCACGCGACGCTCGACGCGCTCCGTCAGCTGAAGAGCCTCGACATGATCGCGGCCAAGCGCGGGAAGCAGACCGCCGAGCTGACGGTTGCGCCGGCGAAACAATCCCGCAAGTCGAAGCCGGGAACCCCGGCTGCCGAGGTGGCGTCGTGAAGAAGCTCAAGGTGAAGCAGATCCGCAGCACGATCGGCGTCGACTTCCGCAAGATCGAGAACCTCAAGGGTCTCGGTCTCGGTCGCATCGGGCGCTCGGTCATCGTGGACAACACGCCCTCGTTCCGCGGCGCCATCAAGAAGGTGCTGCACCTCGTGACCGTCGAAGAGGTGGACAATGGCTGATACGCTCAGCAAGCTCGCGAAGCCCGAAGGGGCGACGCGCGACAAGATTCGCCGGGGCCGCGGCGTCGGCTCGGGCCTCGGCAAGACCGCGGGCCGTGGTCAGAAGGGCCAGTTCGCCCGTCGCTCCACGTTCAAGCCGTGGTTCGAGGGCGGGCAGACCCCGCTCGCGCGCCGCCTCCCGAAGCGTGGCTTCAAGAAGCACAACCGCGCCGTCGTCGCCGAGATCAACGTCAGCCAGCTCGAGCAGTTCGACGCCGGCGCGAAGGTCGACGAGATGTCGCTGCGCGAGCGCGGCATCATCAAGGGCCACGCGGACCGCATCAAGATCCTCGGCAAGGGCGAGCTCACCAAGTCGGTGACCGTCACTGCGCACTCCTTCTCGAAGAGCGCGCAGGAGAAGATCGCGAAGGCCGGCGGCAAGGCCGTCCTCGTCGCGGTCGCGGCTGCCGCCGCCGCCGCGGAATGAGTGTAGAAAGCCGCTCATGAGCGCACTGGCCGGGTTTGCGAACATCACGAAGGTGCCGGAGCTCCGGCGCCGCGTGGTCTTCACGATGGCGATGCTCGCGGTCTTCCGGATCGGCGCATTCGTCACCATCCCCGGCATCGACCGCAACGTCATGCACGCGGTCATGAACAAGTCGCAGGGCGGGATCCTCGGCTTTTTCAACATGTTCAGCGGCGGCGCGATGTCGAACATGTCGATCTTCGCGCTCGGCATCATGCCGTACGTCAGCGCGAGCATCGTGCTCCAGCTGCTGACCATGGTCTTCAAGCCGCTCGACGAGCTCCGTAAAGAGGGCGAGCAGGGCACCCGGAAGATCAACCAGTACACGCGCTACGGCACGATTGCGCTGTCGATCTTCCAGAGCTTCGGCATTGCCATGCAGGTCGAGGCGCTCAACAACGCCGACTTCGCGGGCGGCGCCACCGGCGACGTGGTCACCCACGCGGGGTGGGGCTTCCGCCTGATGGCGATCATCACGCTCACCACCGGCACGGCCTTCATCATGTGGGTCGGCGAGCAGATCACCGAGCGCGGCATCGGCAACGGCATCTCGCTCATCATCTTCGCCGGCATCGTCACCGACATCCCCGGCGGGATCATCACGTACTTCCAGACGCACAAGGGCTCGATCCAGCCGCTCAACCTGTTCGCGGTCGGCGCGATCGTGGTCGGCACGGTCGCCACCATCGTGTTCTTCGAGCGCGGGCAGCGGCGCATCCCGATCTACTACGCGCGCCGCACCGTCGGTCGCCGCGTGTACGGCGGGCAGACCGCCCACCTCCCGCTCAAGGTGAACACGGCCGGAACGATCCCGCCGATCTTCGCGAGCTCGCTCCTCATGTTCCCGGCCACGCTGGCGGGCATGCACGTGCCGGGCATGGCGCAGGTGCAGTCGAGCCTCGAGCGCGGCGACTGGCTCTTCAACGTCTTCTACGTGACGCTGATCGTCTTCTTCTGCTTCTTCTACACGGCCGTCACGTTCCAGTCGGTGGACGTCGCGGACAACCTCAAGAAGCAGCAGGCGTTCATCCCGAGCATTCGCCAGGGCAAGCAGACGGCCGAGTACATCGACAAGGTGATGACCCGCATCACCCTCGGCGGCGCGTTCTACGTGGCGGCGGTGTGCGTCGTCCCGACCGTCATCAGCGAGTACTTCAAGGTTCCGTTCCGCTGGGGAGGGACCTCGATCATGATCGTCGTCGGTGTCGCGCTCGACACCGTCTCGCAGATCGAGGCGCACCTCATCACGCGCAACTACGAGGGCCTCTCGGGCGGCGGCGGGCGCGCGACGCGCGTGCGCGGAAGAAGGGACGTCTGAGATGCGGCTCGTCTTCGTGGGCCCTCCTGGCGCCGGCAAGGGCACGCAGGCCAAGGTGATCTGCGAACGCTTCTCGATTCCTCAGATCTCGACGGGCGACATGCTCCGCGAGGCGAAGAAGAACGGGACGCTCCCCGCCGACCTCATCGCGAAGATGGCGTCGGGCGGCCTCGTCCCGGACCAGGTCGTCGTCGACCTCATCCGTGACCGCTCGGATCTCCCGGACGCGGCGAAGGGCTTTCTCCTCGACGGGTTCCCGCGCACCGTGCCGCAAGCCGAGGCGCTGAACACGCTCCTCGCCTCCCGCGGCCAGAAGCTCGACGTGGTGATCGCCCTCGATGTGCCCCGGGATCTGCTCATCGAGCGGGCTTGTCTGCGCCGGACCGACAAACGGACTGGACAGATTTACCACTTGAAGTATAAACCGCCCCCCCCGGACGCAGATCTGGAGCACCGGGCGGACGACCACGAAGAGGTCGTTCGAAATCGGGTCGAGGTTTACGAGAAAATGACGGCCGATCTCCTGCCCTTTTACGAATCGGCGGGACTCCTGAAGAGGATCGACGGCAGCCAGAGTGTCGACGCGGTCACCAACCAGGTGGTCGCGATCCTCCAGAAGGTCTAAGAGAGGCGTGATTGATGAGTGAGCGTCGTGAGCGGAAAGAGCCGAAGGGCGACAAGCTGGAGTTCGACGGGGTCGTCCAAGAGGCCCTTCCGAACGCCATGTTCCGCGTGAAGTGTGACAACGGCCTCGTTGTTCTCGCGACGATCAGTGGAAGGATGAGGCAGTTCTACATCCGCATTCTGCCGGGCGACCGCGTTACCGTGGAAGTCAGCCCGTACGATCCGAGCCGGGGTCGCATCACCTACCGGCACAAGTAGACTCGGGAGTTAGGTCATGAAGGTTCGTCCGTCCGTCAAAGTGATTTGCGACAAGTGCAAGGTGGTCCGGCGCAAGCGCGTGGTCCGCATCATCTGTGAGAACCCGCGCCACAAGCAGCGTCAGGGCTAAAGGAACCATCATGGCTCGCATTTCAGGCGTCGACCTTCCCCGCCACAAGCAGATTGCCTACTCCCTTCCGTACCTCTACGGCGTGGGCCGTACCCTCGCGGTCGAGATCTGCAAGAAGGCAGGTATCCCCGAGAACAAGAAGACCGAGGACCTGACCGAGGCCGAGGTCAAGCGCATCCGCGACCTCCTCGAGTCGGACTACCTCGTCGAAGGCGATCTCCGTCGCGAGGTGCAGACCAACATCAAGCGCCTGATGGACCTCGGCTGCTACCGTGGTCTCCGTCACCGCCGCGGTCTGCCCGTCAACGGGCAGCGCACGCACACGAACGCCCGCACCCGCAAGGGTCCGCGTAAGGGCATCCTCTCGCGCGGTGGTCCGCGCAAGCCGTCTTGATCAGAAAGAGCTAAGAGTAAGTCATGGCAAGCGCGAAGACGGCTACGGGGACGGCCAGCAAGGGCAAGCAGGCCAAGAAGAAGGTCAAGAAGAACGTCGCGACGGGCATCGCCCACATCCAGTCGACGTTCAACAACACCGTCGTCACGATCACGGACATCAACGGCAACGCCGTTGCGTGGTCGAGCGCCGGCTCTCGCGGCTTCAAGGGCTCGCGCAAGTCGACCCCGTTCTCCGCGCAGCTCGCCGCCGAAGAGGCCGCGCGCAAGGCGATGGAGCACGGGATGCGGTCCGTCGCGATCTTCGTCAAGGGCCCGGGTGCTGGCCGTGAGTCTGCGCTCCGCGCGCTCCAGACGGCGGGCTTCAAGGTCACGCTCATCCGTGACGTCACCCCCGTCCCGCACAACGGCTGCCGCCCCCCCAAGCGCCGCCGCGTGTGACTCTCCGCGTGTGACTCTCCGCGGGTCGCGTGCTCGGTCGACGAGCAGCGCGAAACGCCGGTCCCTGCGAAGGGAGCCGGCGTTTCGGCGTTTGTGGCTCGGGGGGCTCAGCGCGGAAGGGTCAGGGGAAGATCCCCTGGCCCGGCGTGAGCACCTCGTCCGGGTCGTAGCGGCGCTTGCCGATCGCGAGGAGCGGGTACATCGCTCCGAGCTGGCCCGCCCAATCGGCCGGGCTGAAGGGAAGGGCGCCGATCGCGTAGCGGGTGCCGCCCACGTTGCGGGCCTGCTCGTAGAGCGCGCGGTTGCCGGCGACCATCGCCGCGACCACCGCGGGGTCGGGCGGCGCGGTGCGGAGCAGGTTGAAGAAGAACGACACTGGCTCGTGCGGGGTGCGGAAGAGCGGCCTCGTGAAGCGATTGCGCTTCACCGGGTAGAAGAGGACGGGGCCTTGCCCGGTGTCGGCGAGGGTCAGCGTCGAGGCGACGCTCGCGATGTACGAGGCCGCGGCCGAGGCCGGGACGAACACGCTGAGCCACGGGTGCGGGAAGCCCCACACCCCGATCGACTTGAGGAACGCCACCGTCGGGGCCAGGCGGAATGCGAAGTCGAGGTACGTGGACGACGACGCGCTGCGTGAGCTCGCGTCGTCGTGGAGGCCTGCGAAGAGGACGCCGGTGTCGGGCGCGGCCGGCGGGGTGAAGAAGGTGGCGGCCTCGATCATGTAGCGCCAGCCGCCGGACGCGGTGGCGACCAGCTGGCCCTCCAGGTAGTCGAAGCGGCCGTCCTCGACGAGGAGGCGCTGGTCGGCGACGTAGGTGGCCGCGTCGTCGTAGTAGAAGTTGAACGTGGTGGCGTTCGTGTCGGCCGGGACGAGCCGCACCTTCGCGCGCACGATGATGGCGCACTGGCCGAGGCCCGCGAGCACGAGGTTGAAGAGGTCCGGCTTCCGGAAGGGCGAGCAGATCTCGATGTCACCTTCGCCGGTGACGACCTCGAGCTCGAGGACGTTGTCGGCCTGCGCCCCGGCGTGCTGGCTGGCGCCGCCGACGCCGCCCACGCTGAGCGTGCCGCCGATCGAGAGATCGAGGTAGTCCGTCAGCACCGGGGGCGTGAGTCGCTGCGCGTAGGCGGCGGTCACGAGGTCACTCCAGCGAACGCCTGCGTCGACGTCGGCATGCGTGCGGCTGATCCCGTGGATCGTGCTCAGCGTGCTCGAGTCGATGACGATGCCGCCCTGGACCTGCGCCTGACCGTAGTTCGAGTGCGCCTGCCCCAGCATCGCGACCTTCAGGCGGTGATGCCGCGCGAACCGCACGATCTTCGCGACGTCCGAGACCGACCCGGGCTTCAGCACCGCCGCCGGAACGCGGTGGATGATGTGTCCGTAGTCGTCGGCGGCGAGCTGACGGCTCGCCGCGTCGGTGAGGAGAGTCCCGTCGAGGTGCGGGACGTGATCGAACGCGTCCGCACGAGCCTCCGTGACCCACACGCGATTCACCGGATCGAAGCCGAGCACCACCGCTCCGGCCGCGATCCCCTGGAGCAACCTCCGTCTCGAGACGTCTTCGCTCATCTGCGTTCCCCTTGCCCGCGCCGCGGATCGCAGCGCGAAGAGGCCAGCGTACGACGGGCGTCCGGACGCCGTCACGTCGCGTTCAGGGCTTCGGCCGGAGCACGTCCCACCGGAAGCGGCGCGTCACGGGGCTGCCGGTGACGACGAGCTCGATGTCGTCCTGGGTGAGCGTGACGGCCTGCGTCTTGGCGGTGGTCACGCGCAGGCGCGAGACGCCGCCTTCGTCGGTCACCGCGAAGCAGCCGGCGCAGTCGGCGATCTCGCCCGGCGTGACCTGGGCGAGGCCGCTCGAGCCGCCGCCCGCCTGCTTGCGGCGCGCCGTCAGCTCGGTGCCGTCAGCGAGGACGAGGTGCGCCTCCTTGCCCGGCGTCAGCGCCACCAGCACGTCGAGGCGGTCGGCGACCCTCTCGGGCGAGATCACCGACGCATCGGTGGCGGGCGCGAGGGTGTCGATCGAGGGGTCGAGCAGCGGGACGATCCCGCCGTCCGCGAGGAGGAGCGGCAGCTTGCCGAGCGGCGCCGGGATCTGTGCGTGCGCCCCGCCGCGATAGACGGCGAGGTCGGCGATGTCGACCCAGGTGCCGGGCGGCAGCCACGTGTCCTTCACGGTGACGCCGCGCCGGACGACCGGCGAGGCATAGAGTGAAGGGCCCAGGTAGAACGAGCTGTCGGCGGCCCACGCCTCGGGCTCGCGCGGATGGACGAGGAACGGGTGACGCATGATGGGCGCGCCGCTGCGGTTCGCCTCGCGTGCGAGCACCTCGAAGTAGGGGGCGAGCCGGGTGTGGAGGCGCGCCATCGCCCCGTAGACGTCGATGGTCTCCTGGTCGTTCCAGAGCTTCCACTTCTCGCGCTTGTCGCCGATCGGGTTCGAGCAGGCGTTCTGCTCCATCATGATCGGCGAGACCGCGCCGAATTCGGCCCACCGCAGGTAGACCTCCTTGTCGCGCGGGTAATCGGTGAGGCACTTGTAGCCGCTCACGTCGCTGCCCCAGTAGGGCACGCCGCTCATGCCGAGGTTCACGCCCCCGCGCAGCACCGAGGGGAGGCCCTGCGTCTCGTCGAACGTCGCCTCGGCGTCGCCGCCCCACACCGCGGGGACGTACTGCTGCGTGCCCGAGTAGCCGGAGCGCACGAAGAAGAGAAAGTCGTCGCGGCGCTCGGCGACCAGGAGGTCGTGGGCGGCCTTCGCCGAGAGCACCGGGAACTCGTTGTGCACGGCCTCGCCGGTGCGGCCGTCGGCGAACTTCCACGAGCGCCTCACGTACTCGCCGAAGTCGTGCATCCAGCCGTCGTAGCCGAGCGCCAGTGTCCGGCGGAGGAGGTCCTGGAACCAGGCGACCGCCTCGGGCCTCGTCAGATCGATGGTCGCGAGATCCTGCGGCTGTCCCGAGATGAACGAGGTGCGGGCGACGGTGCCGTCCGCGTCGAGCGCGAAGAACCCGGCGGCCGTGCCGTGATCGAGGTCGCTCCGGGCGGCCTCGATGGTCATCGACACGTACGGGTTGTTGTACGCCATGACCTTGAAGCCCTTGGCGTGGTTGCCGGCGATCCACTGGCGGAGCTCGTCCTCGCGTCCGAGCTCGGACCGGTTCGGCAGGAGGTGCACCGCGTCGTCGACGCCGGTGGTCGGCACGTGGTTCTTGCGGAGCGCGTCGACCTCGGGAATGCCGAGCGCCATCTGGCCGGAGCTGACGCGACGGCGCGGGCCGAACACCCAGGTCGCGGGCACGAGCGGGCGGCCGGTGTCGCGCGTGTAGTCGTCGAGCGAGGCGAGGGGAGAGGCGTGCACGTAGACGACCGCGGTGAGCGTCGCGTCGTTGACGGCGGCGCGCCACGCGTCGGGGCGCTCGCTCCCGAAGTGGGTCTCGGTGCGGTAGGTGGTGGCGAGGTGGAGGCCGTAGCCGGCGCTCGAGAGCACGAAGGGCACCGGGAAGTAGGTCATCGAGGCGCCGTTCGGGCCCGGCGTGGCGTCGTCGCGGATCCTCTCTTCGCCGCCGCCCGTGCCGCCCTCCTCGGCCCACGAGTAGAGCGAGAGGCCGCGATGGTCGATGCTGCCGAAGCGCTCGCCGAGGCCGAAGAAGTGCTCGTCGGGGCGGAGTGAGAAGGCGAGGGAGGTCTTGTTCCAGCCGGCGCCGCGCGCGGTGGTCTTGATGGTGACCTTCGCGTCCTCGAGGCTGACGTCGACGTCGAGCGTGCCGCCGCTGGCCGCGATCGCGAACGACGCCGACGACGCCGCCTGCGCGGTGACGCTCGCCGCGCCGGCGCCCGACCAGGGGAGCTCCGCGGGGACGAAGCCGTCCCACCCCGGAAGGAGCTTCACGCCGTCGAGGCCCTCGTCGCGCGTCGCCGCGGGACCCGCGTAGCGTGCATCGTCACGTGTCGTCGCGGTCTCGAGCGTCGTCGCGCCCGCCGCGTCCTTGATGGTGATGCGGAACGGCGCGAGCGCGATCGACACCGACGCGCCCGCGGACCGCAGCTCGACGGGCGGAGGCGTCGCCTCGTCGGTGCACGCGCTCCCGATGACGCCGGGCGTCAGGAGGGTCGCGGCGAGGAGGAGAGGGCGCAGCCGTCGCAGCATGGCGCGGAGAGTGACGTACGGGGCGCCCTTTGCAAACTCGGATTCGCGGCCGCGGCCTGCGCTCGCGAAGACCGCGCGCTCGCGTATGCTCGTCGTCGCGATGCGCATCGGCGAGCTGGCGGAGCGCGCGGGAGTCCGTCCCTCCGCGATCCGGTACTACGAGGAGGTCGGCCTCCTGCGCCGCGCGCCGCGCGTCTCGGGCCGCCGCGTCTATGCCGAGGAGGACGCGCGCCGCCTCCGCACCGTCCTCGCCGCGACGCGCGCCGGGTTCTCGCTCGCCGAGATCCGGCGGCTCGTTCCCGCCCTGGAGAGCGGCCATCGCGGCGCCGCCCGCTGGCAGGCGCTCGCGCGGGCGAAGGTGGCGGACCTCGGCGCGGCGATCCAGGAGCTCGAAGCAATGCGCTCGCGGCTCCACATGGCGCTGACCTGCGCGTGCGGCGGGGACCCGGAGCTCTGCGTGCTGGCCGCTCCGATCACCCGCCGCCGTTCACCGCGCGGCGGTCAGGCCTGAGGGGCCTCTTCGGGCTCGGCCTTCTTGCCGAGCTCGTCGACGAGCGCCTGACGGGTGCCCGGGCCGACGATGCCGTCGATCTTGATGGAGGCGCTCGCCTGGAACTCGCGGACCGCCTTCTGCGTGTTCGGGCCGTCCTTGCCGTCGACCTTGCCCGGGTCGTACCCGAGCTTGGTGAGGGCGTCCTGGACGCCCTCCAGGTCCTCGAGGTTGATGTAACCGAACTTCTCGGAGTTGTGCTCGAAGGCTGACATGGTGCTGGTCTCTCTCACTTCTTGAGGGTGGCTTCGAGCGCGTCGACGGACTTGTCGAGCGCGGCCTGGTCGGCCTCGACCTGGCCCTTGACGGTGTCCCACGCAGTACCGGTCGAGCTGTCGAGCTTGGCGATGTCCGCCTTCACCGTCGCGGAGCGCTTGTCGACCTCGAGGGACGCCGCGTCCGCGTTCTTGCGGGTCGCGCCGGTGGCCTTCGCGACCTTCTCCTTGAGGTAGGTGATCTTGCGGTCGGAAGCGTCGGCGCCCTTCTGGAGCTTGCCCTTCACGTCGGCGTGCTCCTTGGCGGCCTTCTCCTCGAGCTCCTTCTTCTCGGCGGCGGCCTTGTCGTCGGCTTCGCGCTGGGCCTTGGCGGCGGCGGCGGCCTTGTCGTCGGCCTCCTTCTGGGCTTCGGCGGCCTTGTTCCCGCAGCCGAGTGTGGTGAGGGAGGCGGTGCCGACGGTGAGGGCGGCGACGAGGAAGAGAATGCTGCGTGAGGTTCGCATCGAGAAGAGCTCCTTGGAGAGGGGGTAAGACCTCGGCGTATCACGATCGGCCGGGCGCCCCGCGCGGCGCCTTGCCCCCGTGCCGGAGTCGTGCGGCGGGCTTGCGTTTTGCCCGGCTTCGACTAAAACCCGCATCCCCCCGCCCGGGTCCTCGAATTCTTCGGGGCTGCCGGGCACGCCGGGATGAAACGCGAAAGCGTGTAAACCGGTTTTTTGCGCCCTCTTCCGACGAAGGGGGCTGGAAAAGGTCAGGAACTCGAGAATGGCTCGTTACATCGGTCCCGTCTGCAGGCTCTGCCGCCGCGAAGGCATGAAGCTCTTTCTCAAGGGCGAGCGCTGCTACACGGACAAGTGCTCCGTCACGCGTCGCCCCTACCCGCCGGGCCAGCACGGCCAGGGCCGGATCAAGCTGACGGAGTACGCCGTCCGCCTCCGCGAGAAGCAGAAGACCCGCCGCGTCTACGGCGTCCTCGAGAAGCAGTTCCGCAAGTACTACTTCGACGCGACGCGCCGCAAGGGCCGCACCGGCGAGCAGATGCTCGGCCTCATCGAGAGCCGCCTCGACAACGTCGTGCACCGCCTCGGCTTCGGCTCCTCGCGCTACGAGGCGCGCCAGCTCGTCAAGCACCAGCACATCCTCGTCAACGGCAAGCGCGTCGACATCCCGTCGTACCTGCTGAAGGCCGGCGACCGCGTGGAAGTGCGCGAGCAGAGCCGCGCCATCAAGTTCATCGCGGCGTCCCTCGCCCAGGTCGAGCGCCGTGCGCAGCTCTCCTGGCTCGAGCTGGACAAGGCGAACTTCGCCGGCGTCTTCAAGGGCCAGCCGGTCCGCGAAGAGCTGAACGAGCCGCCGATCCGCGAGCAGTACATCGTCGAATATTACAGCCGCTAACAAGCAGCAACACGGGCAGGGGACGGTCCGGACCGGAGAGCGGGTTCGAAGGCCAGACGGGATCCTCGCGTGAACGACCGGGAACAAGGAAAAGAACGCATGAGCAACATCGTTACGCGTAACTGGCGGGATCTCATTCGTCCGCGCGGCATCCAGATCGAGCAGGACACGCTCACCGAGTTCTACGGCCGCTTCACGTGCGAGCCCCTCGAGCGCGGCTACGGCATCACGCTCGGCAACTCGCTGCGCCGCGTGCTCCTCTCGTCGCTCCAGGGCGCGGCCGCCACGGCCATCCGGGTCGACGCCGGCGCGCTCCACGAGTTCACGACGATCTCGGACGTCGTCGAGGACGTGACCGACATCATCCTCAACCTGAAGGAAGTCGTCTTCAAGTCGGCGACGGCCAAGTCGTACCAGGTCCGCATCGACAAGGAGGGCCCCGGCCCCGTCTACGCGAAGGACGTCACCCTGGTCGACGGCCTCAGCGTCCTCAACCCGGACCACCTCATCGCGACGCTCGACAAGAAGGGCCCCCTCGCGATGGAGCTCACGGTCAACGTCGGCCGCGGCTACGTGCCGGCGGACAAGAACAAGACGCCGACCATGCCGCTCGGGACGATCCCGATCGACGCGCTCTTCTCGCCCGTTCGCAAGGTGAACTACACCGTCACGAACGCGCGCGTCGGGCAGGTCACGGACTACGACAAGCTCACCCTCGAGGTGTGGACGAACGGCAGCGTGAAGCCGCAGGATGCCGTCGCGTACGCGGCGAAGATCCTGAAGGAGCAGCTCACGATCTTCATCAACTTCGAGGAGACCGAGGAGACGTCGTACGTCTCGGGTACCACCGAGGAAGAGCCGCTCAACGAGAACCTCTTCCGCTCCGTCGACGAGCTGGAGCTCTCCGTCCGCTCTGCCAACTGCCTCCAGAACGCGAACATCACCCTCATCGGTGAGCTCGTTCAGCGGACGGAGCAGGACATGCTGAAGACCAAGAACTTCGGTCGCAAGAGCCTCAAGGAGATCAAGGAGATCCTTGCGAACATGGGGCTGTCGCTCGGCATGAAGATCGACAACTGGCCCCAGATGCTCGAGCGCTGGAAGGCCCAGCAGGCCCAGAACTAAGAAGGACATCAGCCATGCGACACCAGAATGCAGGTCGGAAGTTCGACCGGAACACCAGCGCCCGTAAGGCGATGTTCAAGAGCCTCGCGGCCAACCTGATCCTCAACGAGAAGATCGAGACGACCGACGCGAAGGCGAAGGAGCTCCGTCGCGTGGCGGAGCGCCTGATCACCAAGGCCATCCGCCTCGGTGAGGTCTCCTACACCCCGCAGGACAAGCTGTCCGAGGTCGACAAGGGCAAGCGCCTCGCGACGAAGCGCCTCCTCGAGTCGCACCTCCCGCGCTGGGGCACCCGCACCGAGAAGGGCGGCGACACCACCAAGGTCGACCTCATCGAGAAGGTGATGATCGATCTCGCCAAGCGCTTCGCGAAGCGCGCCGGCGGGTACACCCGCATCATCAAGCTCGGACCGCGCCGTGGCGACAACGCCCCGCTCGCGCTGATCGAGTTCGTCGACCCGGCGTCTCCCGTCGAGGGCGTCGAGGGCGGCGAGGGCGGCGAGGCGGCCGGTGAGGCAGCCCCCAAGAAGACCGCGAAGAAGAAGACGGCCGCCAAGAAGACGGCCGCTGCCTCGGTCGGCTGAACAGCCTTCCTGACGGCACGCCTTCCCACACCGAGGGCATGAGGAGAGGCGGCGGGCGAGAGCTCGTCGCCTCTTTTCGCATCTGGAGGCCGAGCGGGGTCAGGGCGCGGGCGCGGCGCGCTGCCTTCGGCCGCGGCCCGCGAAGAGCACGAGGCCGATGAGCGAGAGCAGGAGCACGCCGGCGGCGGCCGCGACCTGCTTCGTCCGGCTCTCGTGATCGGCGGCGACGTCATCGAGCTTCGCCAGCTCGGCGCGGGCGCGCTCGTGCGTCGGGTCGAGGGCGAGGGCGCGCTCGAAGAGGCCGCGATCGACGATGCCGCGGGCGAGCAGCTCGCGTCCTTCGAGGTACGCGATCTCCGCGCCGACGTGCGGCGCGCGCGGGCCGCCCTCGGCGAGACGCTCTGCCTTCCTGAACAGCGCAAGCGCCGCAGCCGCGTCCGTCTCCTCGAGGGACTCGGCGCGCGCCACGTAGGCCGGCACCATCTCGGCGCGGCGATCGAGCAGCGGCTGGCGCGCGAGCACCTTGTCGAACGCGGCGACCGCCTGCTCGATGCGGCCCGCCTTTTCCTCGGCGAGCCCCTGCTCGAGCAGGCCGTAGACCTCCTGGAGGCGCACGCGGTCGAACGCGGCGAAGAGCTCCCGGGCGACGTCGCTGGCCGTCCACGCGTCGGGCGCCGCCTTGCCGGTGAGGTTCGCGTAGGCCTCGCGGAGCTTCCACACCGCGTCCTGGCCGAGCGCGTTCATCGCCTCGCGCGCGGCGGCGCGGACCGGCGCGCGGTCCGAGCTCACGAAGGACAGGATGACGGGCGCCGCGTCGAGATCGTGGACGACGCCGAACGCGTGGAGGACGTCGGCGAGGACCTGGTTGTCCTGCGTCTGCACCGCGTCGCCGGGGATGCGCTTGCCCATCGCCTCGAGCTGGGAGGCCGACCACTGCCGGAGGTCGGCGGAGCCCTCCTTGCGCCCCTCGATGAGCGCCGGGATGGCCCGCTCGCCGAGCGCGCGGAGCTGGCGCGTGACCTCGGGCCGGAAGGCGCCGTTCGCGTCGCCGGCGACCTTCACGAGCTGACGCGCCGCCGGGGTCGTGCCGGCATGGGCGAGCGCCCGCACGAGCGCGGCGATCTGGAGCGCCTCGCGGGCGCCGGGCGCGTCCGCCTTGCCCTGCGCGGCCTGCGCGAGGAGCGCGTCGCAGAGGTCGCCGTCGCCGACCTTCACGGCCTTCGTCGCCGCGGCGAGCGAGGCGGCGGGGGTCTTTCGTAGCTCGCCGAGCTTGTGCGCGAGGGCGGGCACGGCCTCCGGACCGAGGGCGCCGAGGCTCTTCGCGGCGGCGGCGCGGGCCTGGGCATCGCCCGAGGCGAGGGCGGCGGTGAGCCTCTCGACCTCCGGGCGCGCGGCGGCGTCGTCGGCCACCGCCGGCGCGGCGCTCGCGGCGGGACGGGGCG
>JAQBQL010000065.1 GCA_028287035.1 Labilithrix sp.
GGCGCGGGCGCGGCGGCGGCGCCGACAGTTGCCGGGGCAGCAAAGGAGTCCGCGGCATCCGCGGCCGCGGCCAAGCACGAGGACGCGGCGCCGGCCAGCGCTCCGCGCGCACACAGCGGTCGCGCGAACGCGCGCCGCTCACCGGTCAAGGGGCGGGACGCGAAGGCGGGCGCCCAGGCGATCCCGATCGGCGACGACGTCGCGGCGGGCGCGAGGGCATCGAGCGCCGCGAAGGCCGCGCCGACGCAGCTCGGCGCAGCGAAGACTGCCGACGCCAAGCCGGGCGCCGCGAACGGAGGTGAGGCGAAGCCTGGTGACGCCAAGCCCGCTGACGCGAAGCTCGGTGACGGGAAGCCCGCGGACGCCAAGCCCGGTGATGGCAAGCCGCCGGCAAGCGCCAAACCGAGCGACGCAAAGAAGCCGGACCCGGCCGAGGCGCCGCTCCCGAGCTTCCCGGTACCGCCAGCCGAACCTCCGGCCCCGAAGGCTGCGGGCGCCGAGCCCGCACCCGCGCCCCCGCCTGCGAAGCCGGCCGAGCCCGCACCGGCGCTGCCGCCGCTCACCCCCTGAGCGAGAGGAGGCGGAAGTCGTTCGGATCCCCCCTCGATTGCCGGGCGGAGCGGAGGGTGTGGAGGGCGGAAAGTCGTTCGGATCCCCCCTCGATTGCCGCGCGGGGCGGAGGGGGTGGAGGGCGGAAAGTCGTTCGGATCCCCCTCGATTGCCGGGCGGAGCGGAGGGTGTGGAGGGCGGAAAGTCGTTCGCATCCCCCCTCGATCGGCGCGCCGGGCGGACGGGCGGGGTTGCAAGCTTGCTGCCGCCGCCGATCGACAAGCATCCGAACGATCTCCGGAGGGTCCGGGGTCCTGCGTCGCGCGCCGATCGACAGGGAACCGAACGATCTACGGTGGCGCCGGGGTCCTGCGGTGCGCGCCGATCGACAGGCATCCGAACGATCTGCGGTGGCGCCGGGGGCCTGCGGTGCGCGCCGATCGACAGGGAACCGAACGATCTGCGGTGGGCCCGCAGTTCCCCGCATCGCGGCCGATCGACAGGGATCCGAACGAGATCGAGGGGGTCACGGGACCCACGCGGCGCGAGGGTCGTCAGGGATCCGAACGATTGCCCGGCGGGCTCACCGCCGCCCGCTCGCGGCGCCCCGCCGGCTCAGACAGCCGGCCGCGACGCGGTGGCCGCGAGATACGCGGTGATCATTCGCGTGGTCTCCGCGGTGAGCTCGTCGCGCGTGAAGGTGATTCCCGCCCAGCCGTCGCCCATCAGGAGCACGTGATGCGCGATCGCCGCCGCCGTCAGGAGCGAGAAACCCACCGCGCGGTCACTCGACGCCGGGGCGTCGATGCACTCGCGGACCGCCGCGACGAGGCGCGCGGTGAAGTGCGTTCCGATGCGCCGCAGGCCCGCCACCAACGCGGGATCGGCCGGACCCTGGAGAAGGCACGCCTGGACGAGCGCCTGCCGCTCCTCCACGACCTCGAGCAGGCTCCGCACCGCGATCTCGACGACCTCGCCGACGCGTGAGCCGTACCAGCTCCCCGTCGCCGTGGCCGCCTCGACGGCATCGGCGACCTGCTGCACGAACCGCTCGTTCGCCGCGCGCAGGAGCGCCGCCATGTCGGGGTAGTGCGCGTGGAGCACGTCGACCGCGACGCCCGCCCGCTCCGCCACGCCCTCGGCGTTCATGCCGCCGAAGCCCCGCAGGCTCATCTCGACCTCGGCGGCATCGAGCAGCGCGCCGGTCATCGTCAACGACATGCCCTCGCGCGTCTCGGCGAGCTCGTCGACGACCGGCACCGCCCGCGTCTGCGCGAGCGAGTCGTGGACCTTCGCCTTGCCGTTCGGCGGCCTCGTGCTCCCCATCGAGCCACCATGAGGAAGGGAAGCGAGCAGACCGTCAAGATCGCCGATCGTCCGGCCCCGGCGGTGTGGGTTGCGGCCGCACCTTTCGGAGCTAAGGTTCGGCCCCGTGACCTCCCGCGCCACCTCGCTCGCGCGGCAGGTCGTCTGGTCGCAGCGCCGCAACCTGGCGCTCGGGCTCGCGCTCCTCTTCGTCGACCGCGCCGCCGGGTTCGTCATCCCGCTCGCCCCCAAGGTGCTGCTCGACGAGGTCGTCGGTCACCGGCGCGCCGACCTCCTCCCGTGGCTCGCGCTGGCGGTCGTGTCCGCCGCCATGGTGCAGGCGGCTGCGGTCTTCGCGCTCTCCCGCGTCCTCGGCCTGTCCGCGGAGCGCGTGGTGCTCGGGTGGCGCCGCCGGATCATGGCGCACGTCACGCGCCTCCCCGCATCGGCGCTCGCCGAGCTGCAGGCCGGCGAGCTCGCGTCCCGCGTGATGGAGGACGCCGCCACGATGCAGAACCTCGTCGGCTGGGAGCTCGCGCGCTGGACGAGCAACGTCGTCACCGCCCTCGTCGCCCTCGTCGCCCTCTTCCTCATCGACTGGCGCATCACGCTCGCCGCCCTGGCCTTCGCGGCGCTGCCCGGCTTCGGGCTCGACTTCGCGCACCGCAACATGCGCCCGCTCTTCCGCGAGCGCGCCCGGCAGCGCGCCGCCGTGGCGGGGCGGCTCACCCAGACGCTGTCCGGCCTCCGCGTTGTCAAGGCCTACGGCGCCGAGCGACGCGAGCAGCTCGTCTTCGCGAAGGGCCTCCACGGGCTCTTCCGGATCCTGTCACGCACCACGACGCGCTCCTCCGCGATGAACGGCCTCGCGGTCGTCATCTACGCGGGGGTCATCGCGCTGGTCGTGGTGCTCGGCGGCCGGGCGATGCTCGAGGGACGCCTCACGCTCGGCGACTTCGGCAGCTACGTCGCCTTCGCGCTGATGTTCGCGGCGCCGCTCGGCGATCTCCCGCAGATCGCGACGCGCGTGAGCGAGACCCTCGCCGACCTCGACCGCCTGCAGGAGATCGAGGCGCTCCCTCGCGAGGACGACGACGACGCGGCCCGGGCGCCGCTGGCCGGGCGCCCCCGCACGCTCTCCTTCGACCACGTCTCCTTCGGCTACGCCGAAGACCTGCCGGTCCTCCACGACGTCACGTTCACGGCGGCGCCGGGCACGACCACCGCCATCGTCGGACCGAGCGGGGCAGGGAAGAGCACGCTCCTCTCGCTGGTCATGGCGTTCCACCGCCCGACCGCGGGACGCATCCTCGTCGATGACCAGGATCTCGCCGGCGTGCGTCTGCGCGACTACCGGCGGTGCCTCGGCGTGGTGCTCCAGGATGAGTATCTCTTCGACGGAACGATCGCCGACAACATCGCCTTCGCGCGCCCGCGCGCCACCCGGGCGGAGGTCGCCGAGGCGAGCCGCGTCGCCCACCTTAGCGACGTGGTCGCGGCTCTGCCGCGCGGGCTCGACACGATGGTCGGCGAGCGCGGGGTGAAGCTTTCCGGAGGGCAGCGCCAGCGCGTCGCCATCGCCCGCGCGGTGCTCGCCGACGCGCCGCTGCTGCTGCTCGACGAGGCCACCTCGAGCCTCGACAGCGAGAGCGAGGCGGCCATCCAGGATGCCCTCACCACGTTGCGCCGCGGCCGCACGGTGCTGGTCGTCGCGCACCGGCTCTCCACCGTCCGCGGCGCCGACCAGATCCTCGTGCTCGACCACGGCCGCATCGTCGAGCGCGGCACTCACGCCGAGCTCATGGTGATCGCCGGCGGCAGGTACCGCCGGCTCTACGAGACTCACCTCCGGGTCTGAGTGGCTAGGGCGCCGAGGCGCCCGCGCTCATTCCGGGCCTTCCTCTTCCTCGAGCCCCGGACGATGTCCGAAGCCGGGGCGCCGGCCGTGCGGGCTGGGCCCGTGATCCATCCGCGCCGCGAGCTTCTCGCGCTGCTCCGGCTTCAGGATCGGCAGGAGCTTCTCGAGCAGCTTGCTCTCCTCCTCGAGGCCGGCGCGCGCGCGCTTGGTGGCGTCGGGCTCGAGCTTCTTCGCCTCGAACTTCTCCTTCTCGAAGGCGTCGAGCAGGGCGTCGCTGCGCTTCTTCATCTCGGCGGGGTCGTGCGCCTTGCCGTCGTCCTTCGTCGCGAGCGCGTCGACCTTCTTCTGCTGGTCGGGGTCGAGCTCGAGGCCGCGCAGCATGCGGTCGAGGCTGCGCTTCGCCATGCCCTGCGCGTCGCCCTTGCCGCCGGCGTCGGGGGCGCCGCCATCACGGCGGCCCATGTGCTCCTCGCGCTTCGCCTGCTGGGCGCGGACTGCCGCGACGAGGCTCTTGCGCTGCGCGGGGTCGAGCGCCGCGTGGAGCGCATCGAGCGCCTCGGCGTCCTTGTCGCGCTCGGCCGCGGAGGCCTTGTCGATCGCCGCGTACTTCGGCTCGAGCTTGGAGCTCTCGATCTTGCCGGCCTTCACCTGGCTGACCAGCTCGGCGTGGAGGTCCTTCGTCACGTCGCGGAGCGCCGGGTCGGGAGGTCCGCTGCCGATCTTCTCGGCCTCGTCGACCTTCTTCTGGGTATCGGCCGGGAGGCCGAGGGTGCGCGCCGCGACGAAGAGCTGGCCCGACATGCCACGCCGCATCGGCATCGGGCGACGGGCGGTCTCGTCCCCGCCGTCGCCGGCGTCCGCATCGGCGAGCACCGCCGAGGAGGCGGCGGGGGCCACCGGGGTCGCGAGGGCCGCGTCGGTCGCCGCTTGATCGCCGGGCTTGTCACACCCCGAGCAACCGGCGGCGAAGGTGGCGCCTGCGACGAGCGCGAGGAGCACGAGAGGAACAGCGGATTTCACCAGCATGCGCCGGAGGTTGCCACGCTTCCCATGCCCCGACTAGGTTTCCCCGGGTGAGCCACCCGTTCGACCACGTCACGGAGGCGGCCCTCCGCCGCAGGCAGAGCATCAAGTGGCGAGCATTTCCGGAGGACGTGCTGCCCGCGTGGGTGGCGGAGATGGACTACCCCCTCGCCGATCCGATCCGGCACGTGCTGCACGCCGCGATCGACGACAGCGACTGCGGGTATGCCGATGCGGCGGGCGTCGCCGAGGCGTTCGCGCCATGGGCGCGGTCACGCTGGGGATGGGAGGTCGCGCCGCGCGACGCGGTGATGGTGACCGACGTGGTGACCGGGCTCGTCGAGCTGCTCCGCGTGACGACGGAGGCGGGCGACGGCGTCATCGTCGAGACCCCGATCTACCCGCCCTTCGTGGCGAGCGTGGAGCGCCTCGGACGCAAGGTGGTCGAGGTGCCGCTCCGCGCGACCGAGCACGGCTACGAGCCGGATCTCGACGGCCTCGAGCGCGCGTACGCGGCGGGCGCGCGCGTCCACCTGCTCTGCTCGCCCCACAATCCGTCGGGCATGGTGCTCGATCGCGCGACGCTCGCCAGGATCGCCGAGCTCGCGGCGCATCACGGCGTGGTGGTGCTCTCGGACGAGATCCATGCTCCGCTCACGTTGCCGGGCGCCGAGCACGTCCCGTTCCCGACGGTGAGCGAGGCCGCGGCGCAGCTCTCGGTCGTGATCACCTCGGCGTCGAAGACGTGGAACCTCGCCGGGCTCAAGGCGGCGATGATGATCGCGTCCTCGGACGAGATGCGCGCGGTGCTCGCGAAGCTTCCCGCTGACACGCCCCACCATGCCGGTCACCTCGGGATCGTGGCGGCCCGCGCCGCCTACCGCGAGGGCGACCCGTGGCTCGCGCGAACCCTCGAGATCCTGGCCCGGAACCGCACGCGTCTCGGCGAGCTGCTCGCCGAGCACCTGCCCGCCGTCCGCTGGTCACCGCCGCAGGCGAGCTACCTCGCGTGGCTCGATTGCCGCGGGCTCGGGCTCGGTGACGATCCGGCGCGCGTCTTTCTCGACGAGGGAAGGGTCGCGCTCTCCGCCGGCCCCACGTTCGGCGCGCCGGGGCTCGGTTTCGCGCGCCTCAACATCGCGACCACCGGGACGCTCCTCGAGGAGGCGGTCCTTCGCATGGCGCGAGCCGTGCGGGCCGCGCGCCCATGACGAGGCGTCCGCGCCCGGCCCCCGAGCGGG
>JAQBQL010000068.1 GCA_028287035.1 Labilithrix sp.
CGGTGTTCCTGAAGCTGATGCTGAACTTCACCTGGTGGGTGAATCGCAAGGACACGTCGGGCAACAACGTCTTCCAGGGCGGCTTCCTCGGCCTCGACAACATCGGCGTCTTCGATCGCTCGAACGCGATGCCGACCGGCGGGCAGCTCGAACAGGCCGACGCGACGAGCTGGATGGGCATGTACTGCCTGAACCTGCTCGCCATCGCCCTCGAGCTCGCCGTCGACAGCCCGAGCTACCAGGACGTCGCCAACAAGTTCTTCGAGCACTTCCTGCTCATCTCGCACGCCATGTCGAAGCCCATCGAGGAGGGCGGCTCGTGCATGTGGGACGAGAAGGACGGCTTCTTCTACGATCTTCTCCGGCTGCCCGGCGCCGGAAGCGTGCCGATGCGCGTGCGGTCGATGGTCGGCCTCATCCCGATCTTCGCCGTCGAGACCATCGAGGAGGCAGCGCTCGACCGGTTCCCGGCGTTCGTGAAGCGGGCGCGCTGGTTCGTGTCGAACCGCCCCGAGCTCGCCGGCATGGGCGACGCCATCCTCGGCGGCGGCGGCAAGCGACGGCTCCTCGCGATCCTCGACCGCGAGCGCCTGGCGCGCGTGCTCGCCCGCGTCCTCGACGAGAACGAGTTCCTCTCGCCCTACGGCATCCGTGCGCTCTCGCGCGCCCATGCCGATGCGCCGTACGAGGTCGACATCGACGGCCAGCGGCAGCGCGTGGACTACGAGCCCGGCGAGTCCTCTTCGGGCCTGTTCGGCGGCAACTCGAACTGGCGCGGGCCGGTGTGGATCCCGGTCAACTACCTCATGATCGAGGCGCTGCAGAAGTACCACCACTACTACGGCGAGAGCTTCCGCATCGAGTGCCCGACCGGCTCCGGGCGGTACATGAACCTGTGGGAGGTGGCGAGCGAGCTGTCGCGCCGCCTCACCTCGCTGTTCGTGCGCGACGAGCACGGTCGCCGCCCCGCCGACGGAGGGGCGACCGACAGCAAGATGCAGCAGGACCCGGCCTTCCGCGAGCTCGTCACGTTCTACGAGTACTTCCACGGAGAGACCGGGCAGGGCCTCGGCGCCACCCACCAGACGGGGTGGACGGCGCTCGTCGCGAAGCTCATCGCGCAGAGCCCGCAGTGGGGGCACGGCCGCGGGCGACGGTGAGCCTCAGAAGCCGACGTCGTGCATGCCGTCCGCGTTGAGGCGAAGCGCGTTCTCGCGCTGCACCGCGGGGGGCGCGGCGGGCATCGCCTGCGCGGTCTTGCGCGAAGCCGCCACGCGGCCGGCGGCGACCTGGAGGCGCTTCTTCTCGGCGGGGGCGGTGACGACCGCGGCCTGCGCCTGGAGCGCGTGCTCGGCCTTCGCGAGATCCTTGTCGGCCTCGTCGAAGCGCCCGTCGCTGAGCCGCTGGGCGGCCTGGATCTGCGAGCGTGACGCCTCGGTGATCGCGACGATCGCCTTCGTCCGTGAGCTCACCGAGCGCGCCACCGCGCCCTCGTCGCCCGAAAGCTGGGTGCGTGCCACGACCTCCTGCACGCGCTCGAGATCGCCCTCGGCGGCGTCGCGGAACCGGAGGCGGACGCTGGCGAGCGAGTGCGTCTGACCCTCGAACGTTGCCGGATCGTTGATGCGCACGCGCACGAGCGCCTCGCGGTGCTGCCCGGCATGCAGCGCGCCGAGCGGGATGCGCATCGCGCCGTCACGCGTCTCGGTGCGCAGACCGTCGGCCGAGACGAGCGTGACCCCGGGCGCCGGCACGATCTCGACGAACGAGTCGCTGGCGAGGGTCGCATCGAGGAGCGCGAGCTCGCTCTCGAGGACGCTCGCCATCTGGCGCGGCTCGCCGATGTGGTAGAGGCGGCCGTTGGACCGGACCGACAGCGCGTCGAGCGTCTGCTCGTCGTAGTCGACGCCGACGCCGAAGGACGTGACCTGCGCGCGATGCTGGAGGCCGCGCTCGGCGACCGCGCCGAGCACCTCCGCGGTCGAGGGGCCGACGTTCGCGCGGCCGTCCGAGATCATGACGACGCGGCGGACCGTGTGCGAGGCGGGCGCGCCGGCCAGCTGCGACTCGGCGAGGTTCAGGCCCGCGAACATGTTGGTCGAGCCCTGCGGGACGAGGAGCGCGATCTGGCGGAGGATCTCGGAGCGGGAGCGCGCGTCGAGACGCGTTGGCGGCACGAGCACCTGCGCCTCGCTCGAGAACGAGTCGAGCGTGACGATGTCGCCGTCGTGGAGGCTCTTGACCAGGGCGGCGGCGGCCCCGCGGGCGCTCTCGATCTTCGAGCCCGCCATCGATCCCGACGTGTCGACGACCAGCGCGAGCTCCATCGGCGGGCGCGCCTGGGGCCGCGCTTCGGGAACGTCGACCCACACGCCGAGGAAAGTGTCGCGCGTGCCCGTCGCGAGAAGATCGCCCTCGGGCGAGGCGCCGATCCAGAGGCCATTGGCGGCGGGGCGCGGCCGGTCGGCCGCCGGTGCGGGTCCGTCGCTCGCGATCGCCGCGGCCTCGGAGCCCGGGCTCGCCGCCGCGGCGGCCGACGTCGCCCCCGGGCCTCCTTTCGTGCATCCGGTGAGCAGCGCGAGGGAGGAGGCGAGGAGGAGGCCGAGCTTTCGCATGGCGCCCTCCAACGCGACTGGGCGGCGAAAGTTCTGTCCTCGTCGGCTTACGGTTCTCTTTTTTTCTTCCTCTGCTACGCCGTGGACGTGGTGACCCCGAAGCCGACCTCCCGCGCCGCCCGCCGCTGGATCGGCGTGGCCGTGGTGCTCCTCGTGGTCCTGCTCCAGGCCGCCACCGAGCTCATCGCGGGGCACGAGCGGCCGCGCATCCTGGTCCGCCTCGGCCTCGCGGCGCTGCAGATGCCGCTCCTGATGCTGACGCTGTCCGCCTCGTTCGAGTGGGCGACGCGGCGCCGCCTCGGCTCGATCGCGACGCTCCTCATGGGCGCGGCCATCGCGGGCGTCCTCGGCGCGCTGTTCGGCGTCTTCTTCTGGAAGATGACCGAGCTCTCGCCGGCGTTCCGGATGCGGCCCGGCGGGCCTCCGCTCGACCCGTGGAAGTCGGTCGCCTTCGGCGTCCTCACGGGGCAGTTCCACTTCGGCATCTGGGCGCTCGCCTTCGTCTACCCGTTCGCGGTCGAGGACGCGCGGCTCCGCGCGCTCGAGGCCGAGCGCCTCAAGAGCGCCGCCGACCTGGCGCGGCTCCGCGCCCACCTCGAGCCGCATTTCCTGCTGAACACCCTGAACGCGATCGCCGGGCTCGTGACCGACGACCCGCGCGCCGCGCGGCGCCTCCTCGCCGCCCTCGGCGATCTGCTCCGCGACGCGACGCGCGAGGACGAGATGCAGGCGATGGGCGACGAGGTGGAGTGGCTGCGCCGGTACGCTGCGATCCTCGAGGCGCGGTACGACGGCACGATCACCTTCCGGTGGGACGTGGACGCGCGGGCGAGCGAGCTGCTCGTGCCCCGGCTCCTCCTCCAGCCGCTCGTCGAGAACGCCGTGAAGCACGGGGCGCTGGCGCGCGGGAAGGGGGGCGAGGTCACGATCGCCGTCCACGTCGACGACGCGGCCCGGCTGCTCCGGTGCTCGATCGCCGACAACGGGCCGGGGATCGGCGAGGCGCCCACCCGCTCGGGCGCGTTCGGCCTCGACGCGGTCCGTCGGCGGCTCTCGCTGAAAGACGAGCGCGCCGAGCTCCGCATCGAGTCGTCGGCCGCCGGCACGCGGGTGCTCGTGGACTGGCCGATCGACGGCGCGCTTCCCGCCCCGGCGCTCGCGCGTCCGGCGGCGCTGCACGACCGTGCCACCACCACCGCCGCCGCGGAGGTCACGTGACGACGGCGGCGCCGGCCCGGCTGCGCGCGCTCGTCGTCGAGGACGAGTGGCCGGCGCGGAACTTCCTCGTCGAGCTCCTCGAGGGCTCGGGCCTCGCCGAGGTGGTCGGCGCGGTCGGCACCGCGGACGAGGCGCGTCAGGCCCTGACCGCGCCCGACCGCGTCGCCGTCGACGTGCTCTTCCTCGACGTGCAGCTCGCGGCCGGCGAGCGCGAGGGGCTCGACATCCTTCGCTCGCTCGACGCAGCCGGCGGGCCGCTCGTGGTGCTCGCCACGGCGTCGCGCGACCACGCCGTCGAGGCGTTCGAGCTCGGCGTCCTCGACTACCTCCTGAAGCCCTTCAGCGAGGACCGCGTCGAGAGCTGCCTCCGGCGCATCCTCGAGCGGCGGCCCTCGCGTCCGCCCGCGCCGATGGCGCCGCAGCGGATCGTTGCGCGTCGCAAGAAGAGCCTCGTCTTCCTCGACGCCGACGAGGTGTGGGCGTTCGAGGCCGCGCACCGGCTGACGTTCGTTCACACGCCGCACGGCACGTTCGACCTCGACCTGTCGCTCGCCGCCATCGAGGCGTCGTTCGGTCGCAAGCTCACGCGCGTCCATCGCAGCTGGCTCGTGAACCCGATGTTCGTGAAGGAGCTCGAGCGCGACGGCAGCGACACCCGTCTCCTCGTCGGCTCCGCGGTCGGTCAGCCGGGCTTGCACGTGCCGGTCGCGCGCGAGCGGGCGCAGGAGCTTCGCGACCTCCTGCTGGCGAACGCGACCGGCCTCCGCCGCGGCTGACCGATCCGCTCCCCCGTGCCTCGGGGGTGACGGCTCGTGGCGCCGGGAGCACCTCCGGTCGGATCCACGTCACCCCTCTTTCGCTTCCTGGCATCGATCGGCGGTGCATGTATGGTTCGCCTCCTCCATGAGGCAGAAGAAGGCTCTGTTCGGCACGCTCGCACTCGCGCTCACGACCGCCGGCATGGGGACGGTCTCCCGCTACGCCGCTGCGCAGCAAGGCAAGCCCCTCGACCCGAACGCGCCCATCGCCACGACGCCGGTCGGCGCGGGCGCGGTCGCTCCTTACACGCCGCCCACCGTGAACGACCCGATGCTGATCGCGCCGGCCGGCCCGAAGCGAGAGGTCGCGTCATGGGTCGACGCGGTCGCGCTGACCCGGTCCCGTTCCACCGACCTCGCGACGGCGCTCGCGGAGGTGACGCGGGCCGAGGCACAGACGCGCGTCGCGTTCGCGGCCATCCTTCCCACCATCAACGGCAGCGTGAGCTATCCGCACCAGTTCATCACGAAGGAGACGCAGGTCCTCGGCTCGCCCGGCGACCCGCCGCGCACCGTGACGAGCCCGCAGAGCGACTACTTCAACGCGGGGCTCACGCTCCAGCAGTCGGTCGTCAACGTGCAGTCGTGGCACAGCATCAAGACGAGCAAGGAGAACGAGAAGGCCGAGAAGCTGACCGCCGAGGACACCTCGCGCCAGATCACGCTCGGCGTCGCCCGGTCGGTCGTCGCGGTGGTGGCGGCGGAGCGCGTCGCGGAGCTGAACCGCATCGGCCTCCGCACCGCCCTCGAGCGCCGCGAGCTCACGTCACGCAAGCAGGTCCTCGGGGTGGGCACGGGGCTCGACGTGGTCCGCGCCGACCAGGACGTGTCGAGCGCGCGCGCCGCGATCGTGAGCGGCGACGAATCCCTCCGGAAGTCGCGCGAGTCGCTCGGGCTCGCGCTCGGCTTTCCCGAGCAGGTCGGCGTCGCGAAGGGCATCAGCGTCGACGCGGTCGCCCAGGAAGCGGAGCGCACGTGCCCGCGCCTCGACCAGCTCGACCAGCGTGCCGACATCGCCTCCGGCGAGAAGCGCCTCGAGATCGCGGGCCGCAACGTCGACAACGTGAAGCTCGGGTTCCTCCCGACGATCGGCGCCCAGAGCAACTTCTCCACGACCACCGCCGATCTCGGCAACAGCGCGCAGCGGAGCTCGTGGAGCATCACCGCCGTGCTGAGCGTGCCCATCTGGGATGGCGGCGCGCGGTACGGCGCCCTCCGCAGCGCGCGCGCGCTCCGCGACGAGGCGGGCTTCTCGCTCGAGGCGCAGCGCCGGAACGCGACCATCGAGATCGCGCAGGCGCGCCGCAGCGTGACGGTCGCCGAGTCGGCCCTCGACGTCGCGCGCCAGACGCGTGAGCTCGCCGCCCGCGTCGACCAGCTCACGCAGACCGCGTATCGTGCCGGGCAGGGGACGAGCCTCGAGCTCGTCACCGCAGCCGCGGCGCTCCGCTCCGCGGAGGTGTCCCTCGCGTTACGCGAGTTCGATGTGGTGAGCGCCCGGCTGGACGCGCTCTTCGCCCTCTCTCACTGCACGACGACGACATGAAGAAGAAGCTGATCGGTTGGCTCGTGACCCTCGTGGTGCTCGGCGGCATCGGCTTCGGGATCTGGCGGTACCAGAAATCCCATGCTGCGCCGGACGTCGTCTGGAAGACGGCGCCCGTCGAGAAGAAGAAGATCGCGGCGAAGGTGACGGCGAGCGGCACGCTGTCGGCGACCGTGACCGTCACCGTCGGCTCGCAGGTGAGCGGCCGCATCTCGAAGCTCTTCGCCGACTTCAACACCGCGGTGAAGAAGGGGCAGCTCCTCGCCAAGCTCGATCCGCAGCTCTTCCAGGCCGCCGCCGAGCAGTCGAACGCCAACTACATGGCGGCGAAGGCGAACGTCGCCAAGGCGGTCGCGCAGGAGAAGGACGCCGATCTGGTGCTCGCGCGCACGAAGTCGCTCGCCGAGGGATCGCTCGCCTCGCTCTCCGACCTGCAGACCGCCGCGACCAACGTGAGCGTCGCGAAGGCCGCGACCCAGGCCGCCGAGGCGTCGCTCGCGCAGGCGAGCGCGGCGCTCCACCAGGCGCAGGTGAACCTCTCGTACTGCGACATCTACTCGCCCATCGACGGCACCGTCATCTCGCGGGCGGTCGACGTCGGGCAGACCGTGGCCGCGTCGATGTCCGCGCCGGTCATCTTCACGATCGCCGAGGACCTCCACACCATGCAGGTCCACACGAGCGTGGCCGAGGGCGACGTCGGGCGCCTCCTCGCCGACATGGACGCGAGCTTCACGGTCGACGCCTTCCCGGGCCAGGTGTTCAAGGGCAAGGTCAGCCAGATCAGGAATGCCGCTACCACGGTGTCGAACGTCGTCACCTACGACGCGGTCATCGACCTCGAGAACAAGGACCTCCGGCTGCGGCCCGGCATGACCGCTTCGGTCACCATCATCTACGCGGAGCGTGACGACGCGCTCGCCGTCAGCAACGCCGCCTTGCGCTTCCATCCGCCGCCCGAGGTCGCGTCGGCCGTCGCGAGCGGATCGGGCGCTCCCGGTCACGGCGGCGACGGCGGCGCGCCCGCCGGGTCGGCCAGCGCCGGCCGTGAGCGGCGGGCGAGGGGAGCCGGCGGCGGATCGGGCGGGGGCGGGGAAGGCGCGAGCGAGCGGCGCAGCATCTACGTCATGCGGAACGGCCGGCCGGAGGCGATCCGCATCGTCGCCGGCCTGTCCGACGGCACGGTCACGGAGGTCGTGAAGGGCGAGCTCGCGGTCGGCGACGAGGTCATCACCGACGTCGTCATCAGCGGCAGCAAATCCGCCTCGGGCGGCGGCGGCGCTCCGGGCGGCGCGCCTCCGGGCGGCGCAGGCGGCGCCCCGCGCATGGGGCGCATGTTCTGAGATGACGGGCGAGCCGCTCATCGTCGTCAAGGACGTCACGAAGGTCTACCAGACCGGCGACGTCGAGGTGCATGCGCTGGCCGGCGTCTCGCTCGAGATCTTCCCGGGCGAGTTCGTCGCCATCATGGGCTCGTCCGGATCGGGCAAGTCGACCCTGATGAACATCCTCGGCTGCCTCGACCGACCGACCGCTGGCGTCTACACGCTGGCCGGTCGCCAGGTCGCCCGCATGAACCGCGACGAGCTCGCCGAGACGCGCAACGAGGTCCTCGGGTTCGTGTTCCAGAGCTTCAACCTGCTGGCCCGTACGTCGGCGCTCGAGAACGTCGAGCTGCCCCTCGTGTACCGCGGCGTCGGCAGCAAGGAGCGCCGTCGGCGGGGCACGATCGCCCTCGAACGCGTCGGCCTCGGCAAGCGCCTCGACCACACCCCGGCGCAGCTCTCCGGCGGCCAGCAGCAGCGCGTCGCGATCGCGCGGGCGCTCGTCGGCGAGCCCAAGGTGATCCTCGCCGACGAGCCCACCGGTAACCTCGACTCGCGGACGAGCACCGAGGTCATGGGCCTCTTCCAGGAGCTCGGGCGCCAGGGCATCACGGTCGTGCTCGTCACCCACGAGCCGGACATCGCCGAGTTCGCGTCGCGTGTCATCGTGGTCCGCGACGGCCTCATTCGCTCCGACGACAAGCAGCAGCCGCGGATCGCCGAGTCCGCGCCATCGGTGCCGCCCGCCGCCCCTCCGGCGCTCGTCACGCCCGGGAAAGCGAGCGCGCCGTGAACCCGCTCGTCACGCTCCGCATCGCGCTCCGGGCCGTGCTCCGCAACAAGATGCGCTCGTTCCTGACGACCCTCGGCATCATCATCGGCGTCGCCGCGGTCATCGCGATGATGGCGATCGGCGCCGGCGCGAAGGCCCGCGTCGAGGAGGCGTTCGCGGCGATGGGCACGAACCTCCTCATCGTGCTGCCGGGCTCGAGCGTGTCGAGCGGATCGAAGGGCGGCTTCGGCTCCCAGCCGACGCTCACGTGGGACGATCTCACCGCCATCAAGAGCGACATCGGCACCGTGAAGGCGGTGGCGCCCGCGCTGCGCTCGACCCAGTCGCTCGTCAGCGACGAGCTGAACTGGACCACGAGCGTCACCGGCACGACCCCCGAGTACTTCGACATCCGCAGCTGGCCGGTCGACCAGGGCGCCTCGTTCACGCAGGCCGACGTCGACGGCGGCACGAAGGTCATCGTGCTCGGGGCCACGGTGGTGGAGAAGCTGTACGGTCCCTCCGCCAATCCGGTGGGGCAGACGGTCCGCGTCGGCAACACGCCGTTCACGGTGGTCGGCGTCGCCTCCAAGAAGGGCCAGTCGGCCACCGGTCAGGACTACGACGACGCGGCGTTCATCCCCTCGTCGACCTTCGCGCATCGCATCCAGGGCGGCCTCGGCAAGTACATGAACGGCCAGATGTTCGTGCAGGCCACGAGCTCGGACACGACCACGCGTGCGCTCGAGGACATCCGCGCGCTGCTCCGGGACCGGCACCACATCGCGCCGAGCGGCGACGACGACTTCTCGATCCGGAACCTGGCCGAGATCGCGGGCGCGCAGGCGCAGGGCACCGACACGATGACGACGCTGCTGGCGAGCGTGGCCGCCGTCTCGCTGGTGGTCGGCGGCATCGGGATCATGAACATCATGCTGGTGAGCGTCACCGAACGAACGCGCGAGATCGGGATCCGCATGGCGATCGGCGCGAAGCCGGGCAGCATCCTCCTCCAGTTCCTCATCGAGGCCCTCGTGCTCGCCATCGCCGGCGGCCTCGTGGGCGTGGCGCTCGGGGTCGGCGTCGCCATGTACCTCGCCAAACGCTTCGGCTGGCCGATGGCCATCCAGGTCGACGTCATCGTGGTGTCCGTCGCCTTCAGCGCGCTCGTCGGCGTCGTGTTCGGCCTGTACCCGGCACGCAAGGCCTCGCAGCTCGACCCGATCGACGCGCTTCGTTACGAGTGAACGCGACCGCGAGGTGAGCTAGCGTGCCCGGCGATGGCTGCCGAAGTGTTCGACGCTCGCTACTACGACCGCTTCTACAAGAGCGCCCGGACGCGCGTCCACGGGAAGACCGAGGTGGCGCGCCTGTGCACCGCGGTCACCGCGATGCTCGACTGGTGGCAGGTGCCGGTGGACAGCGTGCTCGACGTGGGCGCGGGCGTCGGGATGTGGCGTGACTGGTTCAAGAAGCATCGCCCCACCGTCTCGTACCGGTCTACCGAGGTGAGCCGCTACGCCTGCGCGCAGTACGGCCACGAGCAGCGCGACATCACTCGGTGGAAGGATCGCGCGAGCTTCGACCTCGTGGTCTGCCAGGGCGTCCTCCCGTACATCGACGACGCGGGCTGCGCGAAGGCGATCGACAACCTGGCGGCGATGACGGGCGGCTTCCTCTACCTCGAGGCGATCACGAAGAGCGACCTCCGCGAGATCATCGACCAGCAGAAGACCGACGTGAAGGTCCACGGTCGCACCGGCGCCTGGTACCGGAAGCGTCTCGGCAAGCACTACGTCGAGGTGGGATGTGGGCTCTGGGCGAAGCGCGACGCGCCGGTGCTCTTCTACGAGCTCGAACGCCGCTGAGCGGCGGCCCGCATCACCGAAGTGAGCTGGCAGCCGCGCTGCCATCGGTTAGAGTCGGGCTTGATGACCGTTCTCTCGAGGCGCTCCCGGCGCGCCGCTGCTTCGACGTACGGCGGGGTGTGCTCCGCCGTCCTCGCCGCGCTCCTCACGTGCGGCGCCTGTAGCAGCAGCTCCGAAGGCGGGGCGACGCCCGGCCTCGTGACCCCCGACGCCGGGAACACGGTCACGCTCGACGGCGCGATCAGCTCGCCCGGCGACGGGTCGGTCGTCCCTCCGGGGCCGGCGTGCGGCGACCCGTCGGCGAAGCCCGGCTTCACCACCGGTCACGAGGTCACGTGGGCGGGCGGAGGCAAGGGCACCTACTCGCTCTTCCTCGGCGACGCCTACGATGGGCACACGCTGCTGCCCGTGATCTTCGCCTTCCACGGCGACGGCGGCGATGGCCAGAGCATGCGCGGCGCGAAGCTCGAAGAAGCGTCCGGCGGCGCCGCGATCATCGTGTACCCCAACGGCCCGAACCAGACGTGGGACCTCGAGACGGCGCCCGCGCAGAACAAGGACTACCGCTTCTTCGAGGCGATGGTCGCCGACGTGAAGGCGACGCTCTGCGCCCAGCCCGCGCGGGTGTTCGCGTTCGGGATGAGCCGCGGCGCGTTCTTCGCGAACCAGCTCGGCTGCTTCGAGAGCGATCTCCTGAAGGCGACCTCGTCGAACTCGGGCGGCGGTCCGTACTCGAACAACGGCAGCGACTTCGACGACAACGGGTACTTCAAGTGCCCGAAGCCCGCGGTCGGCGCGCTCGTGATCCACGGCGACGCCGACAGCGTCGTGCCCTACAGCGCCGGCGTGAAGGCGCGTGACCACTGGCGCCTCCGGAACGGTTGCGGCACCACGACGAAGGCGTGGGCGCCGAGCCCGTGCGTCATGTACGACGGCTGCCCCGCCGGTCACGACGTGGGGTGGTGCTCGATCCCCGGGATGGACCACCAGCTCTGGAGCAGCGCGGGACCCGCCGTGTGGAAGTTCTTCTCGTCGCTTCCCTGATCAGCGCTCACGCGAGCAGCGCGAGCTTCAGGTACCGACCTTCCGAGAACGTCGGCAGCGACGGGTGGTCCGCGGGCGGACCATAGAGGTCGAGGAGGCGGAGGTCGCTCCGCCCGAGCGCGAGGTCGTCGAGCGTGGTCGTGAAGTCGTCGGCCGACACGTGGCTCGAGCACGAGGCCGCGGCGAACATGCCGCCCGGCTCGAGCACGTCGACGCAGGCGCGGTGCAGCGAGCGGTACGCGGCGAGCGCGTTGGGCTTGGCGCGCTCGTTGGGGGCGAAGCTCGGCGGATCGCTGATGACGACGTCCCAGCGGTGCCCCTTCTTCTTCGCCTCGGCGAGCCACGCGAAGGCATCGGCGGTCACGAACGCGTGCGCGCGCGGGTCGAGGCCGGCCCGCTTGAAGCTCTCCTGCGCCGTGGCGTGGGCCTTCATCGCCACGTCGACGCTGGTGACGGTGCCGCCCGCAAGCGCGGCGCGCTGCGAGAACCCGCCCGTGTACGAGAACAGGTTGAGGACGCGCACGCCGAGGCCGGCACGCACGCGGCGCGCCACGATCTCGCCGATCCGGCGCCGGTTCTCGCGCTGGTCGAGGAAGGCGCCGGTCTTCTGGCCGCGGAGGAGATCGACGGTGAAGGGCACGCCGTGCTCGCGCACCTCGACGGGCGCCGCGGGCAGCTCGCCGAACATCACGGCGACGGTCTTCTCGTCGGAGCCACGCGACGGCGTCCGCGCGAGGAGCGTCGTGATGCCCGCGCGGCGGAGCGCGCCTTCGAGGCCCACGAGCAGCGTCTCGCTCAGGACGCGCGCGGCGTCGCCGTCGATGCGGAGCACGGCGACCTCGCCGTAGCGGTCGATGACGATGCCCGGCGTCCGGTCGCCCTCGCCGTTGAGCACGCGGTAGGCGGTGGTCGCCTGGTCTCCCTCCGCGAAGAGCTCCCGGCGAAGCGCGAGCGCCCGCTCGAGCCGCTCGGTGAAGACGCTGCTGTCGAGCGACGTGCCCGCGCCCACCGTCCACACCCGGAGCGCGATGGGCGACGATGGATCGAGCACGCCCGCGCCGACCTGCTCGCCGGCCTCGCTCCGGATCGTCACGATGCGCGCGCCGCCCTCGTCGGGTCCGCCCTGGCCGACGAGCGCGCCGCGGAAGATCCACGGATGCCCACGGCGAACCGCCTCCACGCCGTGACGGTTCACGACGACGCCGGCCATGGACCGCTCACGAGGACGATGCTGGCGTGTATTCACTTGTGGGCAACACCTAGCGTGCGGCCCAACGTGGCGCAACGTGCGAGCAGAAACGCGATCGCGCTGTCGTGCGCGCGTTGACGGATCGTGGGCGGGGAGGGAAAGTGACGCTCCGCTCCGGCGCGTCGTGCCGCGCGCGTCCCGTTCGCCCGTGCGCGCGCGGCTCCCGCGCATGACGCTTGCATTGCTCGACTCGAGAGGAATCGTGGCTCCATGAGGAAAGGTCGTTCCCAGAGGAAGGCGCGCGCATCCCTGCCGCCGCGGAGCATGCGGATGTCGACGCCGTCGCCCGCGCCCGTCAGCGGCGATCGCGTCCGCGAGGAGCTCGATGATCTCGGCACGTTGGGGGAGGTCGACGAGGCTCCCTTCTCGCTCGAGCTGCGCGCGCGCACGCAGACCGAAGACGCAGCGCGCCCGAGCGTCCGGCCGAAGCGTGACTCGAAGCCGGTCGCGCCGTCGCTCCTCGCGCCCGAGCCCGATCCGTTCGTGCAGGCGCTCATTGACGACACGCACGAGACGCACGAGACGCACGAGACGCACGAGGCGCACGAGACGCACGAGACGCACGAGACGCACGAGACGCCCGACGCGCTCCCGGCGCTGACGCTCAGCGTGCCGTCGCAGCCTTCGTTGCCCGAGCCCGCGCCATCGGAGCCGGAGCTCGCACGCGCGCAGCCGGTCGAGGCGTGGCTCGCGGAGCCCGAGCACCCGGTCCACGCGGTGCATCGCAGCGCGCTGCTGACGCCGTCCGAGATCAGCATCCCGCCCGCCGGGGACCTCGCGGTCGAGCCGGTGGCGGAGCGCTTCTTCTCGGAGGGCGAGCTCGCGCTGCACGAGGGCGACGATGCGCACCGGGCCTGGGACGGCGCCGACGGCAACGAGGACAAGGCGCAGCGGAAGACGCTCCCGCACGTGGTCGCGCGCCGTGCTCGCTTCGCGCGTTACGTGCGCTGGGCGGTGGGCGTCGCGGCGGTCGTGTGCGTGGCGGCGGTGGGCCGGAGCGCGACGTCGCCTGCTCCGCCGCGCGCCTCGGCGGGCGTGGCAGCGCCGGTCGCCAAGGCCGCGGATCCTTCGCTCGTGAAGGCCGCCGCGGTCGACGTGGCCCCCGTCGTCGAGCCGTCGGTCGCAACGGCGGTCCGTGCGCCCGAGCCCGCCGAGCAGCCGGCCGCCGGCGGGAAGAGCGCGCTCGAGGAGAAGAACGACGCGCGCAGCAGCCTCGAGCGCGGAAAGACCGCCGACGCGATCGCCGCCGGCGAGCGCGCCGTGGCGCTCGACCCCGCGGACGGCGAGGCGTGGCTCCTCCTGGGCGCTTCGTACCAGGAGAAGGGAAACCTCGCCGAGGCGCGCCGCGCGTACGCGTCGTGTGTGAAGGAAGGCAAGCGCGGCCCCATCGCCGAATGCCGTCAGATGCTGCGCTGACCGTTGACTCTCGGGAGGTCGGCGACTAGTGCCGTGTCCTGGGATCCTCGTTTTTTCTCGGTCTTCCGAGAGAGAGGCGGCACGCGCGTGTTCAAGAAGGTTTGCCTCTTTTCCGGGAACGCGAACCCCGAGCTCGCCCGCGACATCGCGGCGTACCTCGAGACTCCGCTTGGTAAGATCAAGGTCCAGCGCTTCAGCGACGGTGAGACGTTCGTAGAGATCAACGAGAACGTCCGCGGCGTGGACGCGTTCGTCATCCAGCCCACGTCGAGCCCCGTGAACGATCACGTGATGGAGCTCCTCATCATCGCCGACACGCTCCGGCGAGCCTCGGCGGCGACCATCACCGCGGTCATCCCGTACTACGGCTACGCCCGTCAGGACCGGAAGATCGCGCCGCGCACGCCCATCTCGGCGAAGCTCGTCGCCGACCTGATGGAGGCCTCCGGGATCGACCGCGTCGTGTCGGTCGACCTGCACGCGGGTCAGATCCAGGGCTTCTTCAACGTGCCCTTCGACCACCTCTACGGCATGCCCGTGATGCTCGAGGACTACCTGAAGAAGAACTTCGACCACAACGCGGTGGTCGTCTCGCCGGACGCCGGCGGCGTGGAGCGCGCCCGCGCGTACTCGAAGCGCCTCAACACGAGCCTCGCGATCATCGACAAGCGCCGCGAGCGCGCGAACGTCTCGGAGGTCATGCACCTCATCGGCGACGTGCGCGGCAAGGAATGCATCATCGTCGACGACATGATCGACACCGCCGGCACGCTCTGCGGCGCGGCGAAGGCGCTCGTCGAGCACGGCGCGACGCGCGTGGTCGCCTGCGCGACGCACGGGGTTCTCTCGGGACCGGCCATCCAGCGCATCACCGACTCGCCGATCTCCGAGGTCATCGTGTCGGACACCATCCCGCTCTCGCCGGCAGCCCGCACCTGCGACAAGATCAAGCAGGTCAGCATGGCCCGCCTGCTCGGCGAGGCCATCAAGCGCATCCACAGCTCGGACTCCGTCAGCTCGCTGTTCGCCTGACCGATACGCCGATTTCCCGCCCGCCCCCGCTGAACGGATGTACGAGGAAGCCGCTTGATGGGCGGTTTGCCTTCTGCTAATCGTTCGCGCCCCGTTTCCGCAGAGGAGTCTTCTCATGTCCGCCGCCATCCCCGTCGCCGCCGATGCCCGCACTTCACGTGGAAAGGGCGCTGCCCGCCGCCTTCGCAACGAAGGTAAGGTTCCCGCCGTCGCCTACGGCAAGGACCTCGCGGAAGCCCTCTCGGTGTCGGTGACCCCGAAGGAGATCATCACCGTCCTCAAGAGCGAGCGCGGTCAGAACAGCCTCCTGTCGATCAACGTCGCCGGCGCGAGCGACATGCTCGTCATGATCAAGAGCTTCACGCTCCACCCGGTGGCGCGCACGCTCGAGCACGTCGACTTCGTCGAGGTGAAGCTCGATCGCGTGGTCGACGTCGAGATCCCGCTCATCGCGACCGGCAAGCCGATCGGCCTCGCGAACGGCGGTCTCGTCCGCCAGGTCTACCGCACGATCCCCGTGCGCTGCCTGCCCGACCAGATCCCCCTCAAGGTCGAGGTCGACATCAGCGGTCTCGACATCCACGAGTCGCTCCACGCGAGCGCGCTTCCGCTGCCGGAAGGTGTCGAGGTCCGCCTCTCTCCGGAGCAGACGGTCATCGCGATCGTCGCCCCCGAGAAGGAGCGCGCCGAGGACGTCGAGGCGACGGGCGCTGCGCCTGGCGCGGCGGCTGCTGCTGCTGCGGGCGCGAAGGCTGCTCCGGCGGCCGCTGCGGGCAAGGACGCGAAGGCGGCCGCCCCGGCGAAGGACGCGAAGAAGAAGTAATTCTTCGTGGCCGCGCAGTCCCCCGTGCTGGTGGTCGGGCTCGGCAATCCGGGCAAGAAGTACGAGAAGAACCGGCACAACGTCGGGTTCCTCGCCGTCGAGCATCTCGCGCGCACGCACGGGATGCCGGACTTCAAGGAGAAGTTCAGCGGCGTGTGGACCCGCGGGGACGTTTCGGTCGGGAACGCGAGCTTCGCGGTGGCGGCGCTGAAGCCCACCACGTTCATGAACCTCTCCGGCGACTCGGTGCAGCCGGCCGCCGCGTTCCTGAAGGTCGAGACGAAGAGCATCATCGTGGTGCACGACGAGCTCGATCTTCCGTGGCGCGACGTGAAGCTGAAGCTCGGCGGCGGTCACGCCGGCCACAACGGGCTGCGCAGCATGATCGATCGCCTGGGCAGCCCCGACTTCGTGCGGGTGCGCGTGGGGATCGGCCGCCCGCCCGCGGGGTTCAAGGGTGACGTGGCCGACTACGTGCTCCAGAACTTCGATCCGATGGAGATGGCGGAGCTGCCCGAGGTGATCGACCGCGCCTGCGCGATGGTCGAGACGGTCGTGGCGAAGGGTCCGCAGGCGGCGATGAACCTGCTGAACGGCCCGCCGCCCGGCGCAAAGGCCGCCGCCGGCAACACCGACAAGAGCGCCGACAAGAGCGCCGGCAAGAAACCGCGCTGAACGTCTTCACGGGGGCATGGCCCCCGTGGTAGAAACCGCGCCCCGCCGATAGTCGGCGCGGAATCCTTGCTCGTGGTCCGTGACGGACCGCGGGCTCCCTGGGCCCGCAAGGTCCGGGCGATCCGTGAGGAGAGACAATGAGTGAAGTGCAGATTCTGAAGTTCAAGGAGTACGAGACGATCTACGTGCTCCGCTCCGATGTCGACGCCGACACCGCCGAGAAGGTCCAGGCGCGCGTCGCCGAGGTCGTCGGCCGCGACAACGGCAAGCTCGTGAAGGTGGAGGCCTGGGGCCGCCGCAAGCTCGCGTACCCCGTCGCCAAGCAGCGCCGCGGCGTCTACGTCTACGTCAAGTACGTGGGTCGTGGCGGCCTCGTGCAGGAGCTCGAGCGCAACCTGAAGCTCCAGGACACCGTCCTGAAGTTCCAGACTATCCTCACCAGCGAGAACGTCGACGTCTCGGGTCTTCAGATCGACCCCGAGGAAGTGAAGTTCCAGCGCCTCGAGCTGCCGCCCGAGGACGACGCCGTCGAGTCGCGCGAGAAGCAGCTCGGCCTCATCGACCTCGGCCCGGACGCCCCGCGCAGCATGCGCCATGGTCCCCGTGACGACGGCGACGAGTACGGCGACGAAGGCGGCGAAGGCCAGCACCGCGGCGACCGCGGTGACCGTGGCGACCGCGAGCAGCGCCCGCGCGAGGCCGCTGCCGCTGGCACGGCCGGCACGTCTGGCACGCCCGGCACGCCCGCCGCCCCCGCGGCCGGCACGGACGACACGGCGGGCCCCGCGGCCGCTGCCCCCACGACCAAGAGCGCCGACGGCGAGGACGACGCCTGAAAAGGCGCCCTCGTCACGTCGAGCCCCCCACAAGCTTCCAGGAGATCTGAATCATGGCAATGATGGATGACGACAAGGACTTCGGCCGGACGCCGGACCTGAACGCGGACGCCCCCGGGCGCCGCCGCGGTGGCAAGAAGCGCGTCTGCAAGTTCTGCGCGGACAAGGCTGCGGTCATTGATTACAAGGACCCGCAGGCGCTCAAGTACTTCGTGTCGGAGCGCGGCAAGGTCGTTCCCCGCCGCATCAGCGGCAACTGCGCCCTTCACCAGCGCAAGGTGACGCTCGCGGTCAAGCGCGCGCGCAACATCGCGCTGCTTCCCTTCACCGTCACCTCGGCGTGACCCGGAGAGCACCATGGCAACAACTCTTCAAGTGGTTCTCCAGTCCACCGTCGACAAGGTCGGCGAGTCCGGCGAGCTCGTCAAAGTCCGCCCGGGCTTTGCGCGTAACTTCCTGATCCCCCGCGGTCTCGCCGTCCCGGCGACCACGGCTGCCGTCAACCGCATCAGCCACGAGAAGGCGGTCGCGGTCGCGAAGGCGGACAAGAACAAGAAGGAGCTCCAGGCCGTCGCCGAGAAGATCAATGGTCTGAAGCTCACGCTCAGCCGTTCGGTCGGCGAGGACGACCGGCTCTTCGGCTCCGTCACGACGAAGGAGATCGAGAACGCGGCGAAGGCCGCGGGCGTCACCATCGATCGCAAGAAGATGCAGCTCGCCGAGCCCCTCAAGGCCCTCGGTTCCTACGAGATCCCGGTTCGCCTCATGGCGGACGTGGTCGCGACGCTGAAGGTCGAGCTCGTCAAGAAGTAGAGTCGGCCCGCGGTAGGCAATGGAGCGAATAGGCTCCGGTGCCGTCGTAAGAAGAACGCCTCGGTCGAGAGACCGGGGCGTTCGTCATTTGGAGGTTCCGACTGTGGAAAAGAAGTGGGGATCCCGTGCGCAAGCTATCGAGAACCCGCCCGTCATCGAGGGGCGGGTACCTCCGCACGACCTCGAGGCCGAGGCCGGTGTTCTCTCCGCCGTCATGCTCGACCCGTCCGCGATGGATCGCATCACGGACCTCAAGGCCGAGTTCTTCTACTCCGAGGCGCACCGCCGGATCTTCGAGGCCTGCTTCGAGCTCCGGCAGGCGGGGCAACCCGTCGACGTCCTGCAGGTCCAGAGCTGGCTTAAGGACCGCGGGCGCCTCGCGCAGGTGGGCGGGGCCGGCTACCTGTCCGAGATCCTGAACGCAGCGCCCGTCGTCGCGAACGTCGCGGCGTACGGGCAGATCATCCACGAGAAGCACCGGATCCGGCAGCTGATCCTGGCCTGCCAGCGCGTCTCGGCCATGGGGTACGTCGACTACGGCGAGGCGCAGTCGTTCATCGATGGCGCCGAGCAGGCCGTCTACAACATCGCGCGGACGAACTCGAAGCAGACCGTCGAGAAGCTGCTCGACGTCATGAAGAAGTCGTTCAAGCGCCTGAACGACGCGGTCGCGCGCGGCGACCGCATCACCGGCGTCCCCACCGGCTTCTCGCGCTACGACACGATGACCTCGGGGCTCCACGAGGGCGACCTCTCGATCATCGCGGCCCGTCCCGGCATGGGCAAGACGAGCTTCGTCCTGAACATCGCGGCGAACGTCGCGAGCCCGAAGAACCGCGAGCTCGCGGGTGATCCCAACGCGCGCTGGGAGGACGCTGGGGTCGGCGTCGTCGTCTTCTCGCTCGAGATGCCGCGCGAGCAGCTCGCCAATCGAATGGTGTGCAGCGAGGCGCGCGTCGACGTCAGCAAGATGCGTACGGGCTACTTGACCCCGCAGGACTGGAGCAAGCTCACGCAGGCGGCGAGCTTCCTCGGCAGCTTGCCCATCTGGATCGACGACTCGCCGGGCCTCTCGATCATCGAGCTGCGCGCCAAGGTGCGGCGCCTCCAGTCCGAGTTCGACGTGCGCGACGACGAGGGGCGCAAGGTCAAGAAGATCGGCGCGGTCATCATCGACTACCTCCAGCTCATGAAGGGGCGCGACGGCGTCGCCTCGCGCGAGCAGGAGATCAGCGAGATCTCGCGAGGCCTGAAGGGGCTCGCCAAGGAGCTGGAGGTGCCGGTCATCGCGCTGTCGCAGCTGAATCGCGCGGTCGAGACGCGGAGCGAGAAATCGAAGCGGCCGCTCATCTCCGACCTTCGCGAGTCGGGCGCCATCGAGCAGGACGCCGACAACATCGTCTTCATCTACCGCGACGACTATTACAACCGCGAGGACTCGGCCGAGCCGAACGTGGCCGAGCTCATCGTCGCCAAGCAGCGAAACGGCCCGACCGGCACCGCGAAGGTGCGGTTCGACCGGCAGTACACGCGCTTCGACAACCTCGCCGAGGGTGAATACGAGGATGCGCCCGAGTAGCGTCCGCGCTGCGACTCTCTGTGGCGTTGATCTTCCCGCTGCCGAGGGCTGGACTGGATCGTCATGGACGTGTCCCGCGGACTTCGCATCGGTCATCCCGCGCCCGAGCTCTCGATTCGAACGACACGGGGCCAGCGTTCCGGCGAGCCGCTGACCCTCGCTTCCCTGCACGGGCAGCCCGTCGTGCTCGCATTCCTGGGACGCTGGTCGCCGGAGCGGGCGCCGCGCGGTGAGCTGGCCGCCCTGCGCGCCGAGCTGCGCGGCCTCGGCGCGGTGCTCGTCGTGCTCTCGGAGGCAGGGCTCTTCCTGTTCCGGCCCGACGACGAGGTCGAGCGCTTCGCGACCTCCGACGAGCTCGCCTCGGAAGGCCTCGACGACGCGCTCCGTGCCTACGGCGTGCGCCCGTGCGCGCGCATCGCGACGCGTCCCTCGCTCTTCGTGATCGACGGCCAGCGCGTGCTCCGGTTCGCCCATCGCTGGACGGGCGACGACGCGATCGGCCTCGAGGCCCTCACGACCGCGCTCGGGCACGCCGGCCGCGCGCTGCTCACGCCCGCAGCGCCGGCGGCGCTCCTCTCGCGCCGGGAGCTCGCGGTGAGCGGCCTCGTCGCCGGCCTCTCCATGCTGCTGCTCGACGGCTGCGACCGTCCCGCGCCGGCGGTCGATGCCGGCCCGGCGGCGAGCAGCGGCGCCGCGAGCGCCTCGTCGCCCGTGACCATGGAGCGCGAGGTCACGCTGCTCGTCAACGGCGAGTCGCGCAAGGTGCGGATCGACCCTCGCACGACGCTCCTCGACGCGCTCCGCGAGCGCATGAACCTCCCGGGCACCAAGAAGGGGTGCGACCACGGCCAGTGCGGCGCATGCACGGTGCACGTCGACGGCCGGCGGGCCAACGCGTGCCTCATCCTCGCGGTGATGGCCGAGGGCAAGCAGATCACGACCATCGAGGGGCTCGCGAAGGGCGACGACCTCCACCCGATGCAGGCGGCCTTCATCCGCGAGGACGCGCTGCAGTGCGGGTACTGCACCCCGGGCCAGATCATGAGCGCCGTCGCGCTCCTCTCCGAGAACGTGGCGCGGACCGACGACGAGGTGCGCGAGTCGATGAGCGGCAACATCTGCCGCTGCGGGGCGTACCCGAACATCGTCTCGGCCATCCAGCTGGCGCGGAAGGGAGCTGCCTGATGCAACCGTTCACCTACCGGCGTGTCACCGACGAGGCCGGCGCGCTCGAGCTCGGGGCGGGCGCCGACGCTCGCTTCATCGCGGGCGGCACGCTGCTCGTCGATCTCATGAAGCTCGGGATCGAGCAGCCGGGCTCCCTCGTCGACGTCTCCGGGCTCCGCCTCGACGCCATCAAGGCGACGCCGCAGGGGCTCGAGATCGGCGCCCTCAGCCGGAACAGCGATCTCGCGCTCCATCCGGTGGTCCAGAAGAAGTACCCGGTCCTCAGCGAGGCGCTCCTCTCGGGGGCGTCCCCGCAGCTCCGCAACATGGCGACGCTCGGCGGCAACCTGATGCAGCGGACGCGCTGCATGTACTTCCGCGACGCGGCGAACCCCGCGTGCAACAAGCGCAAGCCCGGCTCCGGCTGCGCCGCCATGGACGGCTGGACGCGCATGCACGCCATCCTCGGCGTCAGCGACCAGTGCATCGCCGCGCATCCCTCGGACATGTGCGTCGCGCTGCTCGCGCTCGACGCGCAGGTGTTCGTCCTCGGCCCGAAGGGGTCACGCAGCATCCCGCTCGCCGACTTTCATCTCGCGCCCGGCGCGCATCCCGAGATCGAGACCGCGCTCGCGCACGGCGAGCTCATCACGCACGTCACGCTGCCCGAGACGCGCTTCGCGGCGCGGTCTCGCTACGTGAAGGTGCGGGACCGGGCGTCCTATGCGTTCGCGCTCGCCTCGGCGGCGGTGGCGCTCGACATGGACGGCAAGGTCGTCAAGCAGGCACGCATCGCGCTCGGCGGCGTCGGCACGAAGCCGTGGCGGAGCACCGAGGCCGAGCTCCTCCTTCACGGACAGAACCTCACGCCAGGCAGCATGCGGGCAGCGGCGGAGGCGGCCCTCGCCGGCGCGGAGCCGCGGAAGGACAACGGGTTCAAGGTGGACCTCGCGAAGCGCACCGTCGTCCGGGCGCTCGAGCTCGCAGGAGCGAAGTCATGAGTACGATCAACGTCGGCAAGGGCATCGACCGGCTGGACGCGCGCCTCAAGGTGACCGGCAAGGCGACGTACGCGGCCGAGTACGAGGTCGCGAACGTCGCGTACGCCGTCATCGTCGGCGGGGTGGGCGGCAAGGGGACCATCAAGTCGATCGACGCCTCGGCGGCCGAAAAGGCACCGGGCGTGCTCGCGGTGCTCACGCACCTCAATGCGCCGAAGCTTCCCGGAGCGAAGGAGAAGGGCGACCGCGTCGACCGGCTCCTCCAGGTGCTGCAGGACGGTGAGACGCTCTACGACGACCAGCCGGTGGCCCTCGTCGTCGCCGACAGCCTCGAGCGCGCGCACGCGGCGGCGGGCCTGGTGCGCGTCGACCTGACGCTCGCGGCGGGTACCGCGATCTCCATGGAGGCGGAGCGCCCGCGGGCGTTCGCGCCGGAGAACGTCAACGAGAAGGCGACCGACACCAGCAAGGGCGACTTCGACAAGGCGTTCGCGGACGCCAAGGTGAAGGTCGAGCAGACCTACACGACGCCGGCCACGCACCACAACCCGATGGAGCTGCACGCCACGACCGCGGTGTGGCAGGGCGACGATCACCTGACCGTCTACGACGCGACGCAGAGCGTGTTCGGCGTGCGGAAGAAGCTCGCCAAGGTGTTCGCGATCGCGCCCGACAACGTGCGCGTCATCTCGCACTACCTCGGCGGCGGCTTCGGCTCGAAGGGCTCGGTCTGGTCGCACGTGGTCCTCGCGGCGATGGGCGCGAAGATGACGAAGCGCCCGGTGAAGCTGGTCGTGACGAGACCGCAGATGTTCGCGTTCGTCGGCCACCGGCCGAGCACGAGCCAGACCATCCGCATCGGCGCCGACGCGGGCGGCAAGATCCTGGCGCTCTCCCACGAGACGCTCTCGTACACGTCGCGCTTCGACGAATTCATGGAGCCGTCGGCGATGCAGACGCGCATGCTCTACGCGGCCGACAACCTGAAGACCCAGCACCGGCTGGTCCGCCTCGACGTACCGACGCCGACGTTCACGCGCGCGCCCGGTGAGGCGACGGGCACGTTCGCGCTGGAGTCGGCGCTCGACGAGCTCGCGTACGCGACCGGCAAGGATCCCCTGCAGGTGCGCCTCGACAACCACGCCGACAAGGAGCCCGGCGAGGGCAAGCCGTTCTCGAGCAAGGAGCTCAAGGCCTGTTACAAGCAGGCGTCCGAGAAGTTCGGCTGGAACCGTCGCAAGAAGGAGCCGCGGACGATGCGCGATGGGCGCTGGCTCGTCGGGTACGGGATGGCGACCGCGACGTACCCGGCGAACCTCCGTGCCGCCTCCGCCGCGGTGCGCCTCCGCCCCGACGGGACCGCGCTCGTGCAGGCCGGCACGCAGGATCTCGGCACCGGCACGTACACGGTCATGACCCAGATCGCCGCCGACGCGCTCGGTCTGCCGATGGACAAGGTCACGTTCGAGCTCGGCGACACGAAGCTCCCCGAGGCTCCCGGGTCGGGCGGGTCACAGACCGCCTCCACGGTGGGCTCGGCCGTGAAGGGCGCGTGCGCGGTCGCGCGAGCCGCGCTCTTCGCGCTCGCGAGCAACGACGCGGCCTCGCCGCTCCACGGCCTGAAGGTCGAGGACCTCGAGCTCGCGGACGGGATGGTGGCGGGCACCCGTGACCGCACGAAGAAGGAGGCGTTCGGGGAGCTCGTGAAGCGGTCGGGGCAGCCCGAGCTCCTCGCGAAGTACGACGCCAAGCCGAAGGACGAGCGAAAGGAGTACGCGTGTCACTCGCACGGCGCGCACTTCGTGGAGGTGCGCGTCGACGAATCGACCGGCGAGCTCCGGGTCGCGCGCATCGTGAGCGCCTTCGCCGCGGGGAAGATCCTGAACGCCAAGACCGCGCGCAGCCAGTACATCGGCGGCATCGTGTGGGGCCTCGGCCTCGCGCTCCTGGAGGAGTCTCATCGCGACGCGCGCAGCGGGCGCGTCGTGAATCACGAGCTGCAGGACTACCTCGTTCCGGTGAACCTCGACGTCCCGCCCATCGACGTCATCATGGTCCCGGAGAACGACGCCATCGTGAACGACATCGGTACCAAGGGCATCGGTGAGATCGGGATCACCGGCCTCGCGGCGGCGGTCGCCAACGCCGTCTACCACGCGACGGGCAAGCGCATCCGCGAGCTGCCGATCACGCTCGACAAGGTGATGGGCGCCGGCGACGAGCTCCCGCAGAAGCGCTGATGGGGAAGGGGTCTTGTGCTAGACATGGCCCCCCATGGCCACGTCGGCGCTCGAAGATCTCGTCGGCTCGCGCCGGGTCATCATCACGGTGGGTGCAGGCGGCGTCGGCAAGACCACGACCGCCGCCGCGATCGGCGTTGCCGCAGCACGGCGGGGCAAGCGCGTGCTCTGCCTGACCATCGACCCCGCGAAGCGTCTCGCCGAGAGCCTCGGCATCGCCGAGATGCGCACCGAGGCGGCCACCGTCGACCCGGCGCGCTTCGCGGCCGCCGGCGTCGAGCTCACCGGCAGCCTCACCGCGATGATGCTCGACACGAAGCGCACCTTCGACGAGCTGGTCGTGAAGTACTCGTCGTCGAAGGAGAAGGCGGACCGGCTCCTCGCCAACAAGCTCTATCAGTACGTCTCGACGTCGCTGGCGGGCACGCAGGAGTACATGGCGATGGAGAAGCTCGTCGCCGTGAAGGACGACCCGCGGTACGACCTCATCGTCCTCGACACGCCGCCGACCACGAACGCGCTCGACTTCCTCGATGCCCCGAAGCGGCTGATGGAGGCCCTCGACTCCGCGACGATGAAGTGGTTCGTGCAGGCCTTCGAGCAGAGCGGGAAGTTCTCGCTCAACCTCATCGCGAAGAGCGCGGCGGCCATTCTCCGGGGCATCGGGAAGATCACCGGCGGCGGCTTTCTCGAGGCGATGGCCGAGCTGATCGGCGAGCTGAACGAGCTCTTCGGCGGCTTCAAGGAGCGCGCCGGGCGTGTCGAGGCGACGCTTCGCGGGAGCGAGGTCGCCTTCGTGCTCGTGACGAGCGCCTCGCCGCCGAGCATCCAGGAGGTGCTGTACTTCGCGGACCGTCTCGCCGAGGCGAACATGCCGCGCGGGGCGTTCGTCGTGAACCGCTTCCACCTTCCTCCGCCGCATGCCACGGGCGGGGTCGACGTGGCGCAGGCGGCGGCGGGGCTTGCGGCGCACGGGGTCACGCTCGAGGAGGACGGCGCCGAGCGCGTCGCCGGCGCGCATGCCGACGCGGTCCGGCTCGCTGCCCTCGACGCCCGGCACCTGCGGGCGCTCGACGCGTCCGCCGGCACGACGCCCATCGTGCGCGTCCCCGAGCTCGAGACCGACGTGCACGATCTGCAGCTGCTCGCGCGGCTCGGTGACACGCTGATGAGCGGCGGCGTCTGACCCGCGGCGGCATCGTGGAAGGGCGCGAGCAAGAAGGCGGTCTGGCGGGAGTGCTCGCCGGGCTCGATCTGGAGCCGCTCCGCGCGCTGCTCCGCGATGATGGGCGCGGAGCCGGAGCCGGTTCGGTCGCCGTGGCGGCAGCCCTCCGCGCGCTCCGCCTTCCCGCCAAGCTGTTGCCGCGGCCGGAGGACCTCGCCACCACGTCGGTCACGAGCACCGAGCACGGCGTGGTGCTGCGTCTCGAGGCCGGCGAGCTCGGGCTCCGCTTCGGCGCGCCCCGCTTCACGCCGGCGTTCCTCGTGACGCGCGTTGCCGCCTCGGCGGACGTCCGGGACGGCCGCGCCCTGCTGGTGGCGACCGCTGCGCTGGGCGCGGGTTCGTTCGCGCTCGCCGCCGACCTCCCGCTCGCGGAGGGCGCGCCGGTGACCTCGTTCGAGCTCACCGCGAAGGACCTCGACCCCGGACGGCTCGTCGCGTTCGTGCGCGCGGTGACCGGCATCTCGCGGCTCCGCGTCGAGGACGACGGCCCCGCGCCCCCGGCCGGGACCTACACGCTCCCGCGCGACGCCCTCTTCGACGTGGTGCTCGCGCGCGCTCCTGGCGCCGGGCATGCGACGCTCACCGCCACCATGCGCACCGCGCAGACGGCGCTCGTGCTGGGACCGGTCGCGTTTCCTGGCGCCGGCCAGCCGGTGCTGCTCGCGGGACGGCTCGCGATGGACGACCTCCTCCGCCTGAACGTGCTGCCCGTGGCGCGGCCCGAGCCGGTCCCACCCGGCGGGGAGGCGGCCGCAGGCGGGCACGCGCTGCGCCCGCTGCCGGGGGCGGTGCTCGCGATCTCGGCGCGTCTCGCGGGCCTCGGCGACGGCGCGGCGACGGCTTTCGTCACGCTCGAGCGGATCGAGCTCGGTGTCCACGATCGGTACGGTCGCCTGCACCCGGCGTCGCCCGTCGTGGCGCTCGAGGACGTCTCCCTGCTGCTCCGTCGCGACGGCGGGACGCTCGCCTGGCACAGGTTCGTGGCGCGGCTGGCGGGGGGCCTCCTGACGACGCGCGGGAGCCTCCGCCTCGGCGCCGGCGCGGCCACCGTCGACGCGCACGCTGCGCTCCGCGGGGTCGCCGCCGCCGATCTTCCCATCGGCGGCGGGCGCACGCTCGGCATGCTGGCCCGCGGCAGCCTCGACATCGACCTCCGCGCCGTGCGTGACGAGGCGGGCGTGGAGACCGCGGCCGGCCTGGTCCGCCTCGATGACGGCGTGTTCCCGCTGCTGGCGCGCGCCGAGCCCGTGCTCGCGAGGGTCGGCATGCGGCCGCCCGCGGAGACCGCCACGATGCCCGCCACCTGCGTCGTCGCACTCTCGCCGGACGGGTGGTCGTTCACCGACGTACAGGCGGCGGTGCCCGGCTGCAGCGTGAAGGGCCGCGTCGACGTGCGCGACGGCGCGGTCGACGGCGCGCTCGTCGTGACGCTCGGCAAGGAGCTGCTCGAGACGAGCGCCGTGACGATGCTGCCGTCGCTGCTCGCCGAACGCATCACGGTGCCCGTGAAGCTCGCCGGCACCGTCAGCGCGCCCGACGTGCAGGCCGACCTCGGCGGCACGCTCGGCAGCCTCGTCACGAACAACCGCGTCACCTCGCTCTTCACGCGCGACAGCAAGGCGCCGCCCCCGATGCCGCCCGAGCTCGCGGCCGACCCGTTCGAGACGGGTGATCGGCACGATCCGGCGGCGGAGGACGCGCGCATCCGGCGCATGTTCGAGGCCGGCGAGAGCTTCGCGTCGATCGACGCGGCCCTCGCCCCCGTCCGCGAAGGCTAGCGCTGCTGCTTCTTGCGCTTCTCGCGCGCGGCCTGGGTCCGGGCGGCGGCCGCCGGGATCGCGCGGCCCGAGCGTCCCCGCTTCGGCGCCTCGGCGGGAGCCGCCGTGACGGCGCGCGCCGGGCGCTTCTTCGTGATCTTCTTCACCACCGCCGCGGCCTCGCGCTGCTTGCGATCGGGACGCCCGGTCCGCGCGACGTTGGACGGCCGCGCCGCGGTGCGCTGGACCTTCGACGGCTCGGGCGCGAGCACGTCCTCGTCGCGGGCCGGCGCCGGCCCGAGATCGTCGTCGCCCGCTTCCTCGAAGCGTGCGTTGCGCTTGCCGAACGTCGTCGCCACCTCGACCGCCGCGGCCTCGACCTGCGCGGTCTCCTCGGCGCGGCCGCGTCCGCCACGACGGCGCTCGCGGTACACGATGCGGATGGGAACGCCCTCGAAGCCGAATGCTTTGCGCAGCTGGTTCGCCACGAAGCGCTGGTACGAGAAGTGGACGTTGTCGGGCGCGCTCGCGAGGATGACGAACACCGGCGGCGAGGTCTCGGCCTGCGTGATGTAGTAGAGGCGCGGCGCCGATCCGCCCATGGTCGGCGGCGGCCGGGTCGCGAGGACCTCGGCGAAGAACCGGTTCAGCGCGCCCGTGCTGATGCGCTTGTGGAACGACTCGCTCACGCGGTCGATGGTCGCGAACAGGTCGGCCATGCCGCGGCCAGTCTTCGCGCTCACGATCACCGTCGGTGCGAACGGCGCGAACGAGATCTTCTCGCGCGCCAGCTCCTCGACCTTCTTCACCTCGTCCTTGGCGAGGAGATCGGCCTTGTTGAGGGCGATCACCATGCCGCGGCCGCGATCGGCGGCGAGGCCGAGGATCTTCGCGTCCTGCTCGGCGACGCCTTCGTGGGCGTCGGCGAGGAGGACGACCACGCTCGAGCGTTCGATGGCGCGGACCGCCGAGCCGATGCTCGCGAACTCGATGACGTCGTCGCCCTTCGTGACCTTGCCCTTGCGGCGCAGCCCCGCGGTGTCGACGAAGATGTAACGCTTGTCGCCGCGCGCGACGAGCGCGTCGATCGCGTCGCGGGTCGTGCCCGGCCGGTCGTCGACGATCATCCGCTCCTCGCCGAGGATGCGGTTCATGAGGCTCGACTTGCCGGCGTTGGGCTTGCCCACGATGGCGATGCGCGGGAGGAACTCGTCCACCTCGTCGTTCGACTTGTGGGGCGGCATCGCGGCGATGATCGCGGACTCGAGGTCCGCCATGCCGCGCCCGTGCAGGCCGCTGACCGGGAAGACCTTCTCGACGCCGAGGCGGTACATCTCGTAGGCGTCGGAGTCGTTGCGCGGCGAATCGGCCTTGTTGGCCGCGAAGAGCACCGGCTTCGAGGTCTCGCGCAGCAGCCCCACCGCCACGCGGTCGGCGGGCGTGAGGGGCACCATCGCGTCGCTGACGAAGACGATGACGTCGGCCTCGTCGATGGCGCTGCGGACGTGGCGGGTGATCCCGCTCTTCATCGGGTCGTCGCTGTCGGGGTCGAAGCCGCCCGTGTCGACCAGGGTGTAGTCGCGGCCGAACGCGGTCGTGTCGGCGTAGTTCCGGTCGCGGGTGACGCCCGGCTCGTCGTACACGATGGCGATGCGCTTCCGCGCGAGGCGGTTGAACAGCGTCGACTTGCCGACGTTGGGGCGCCCCACGATGGCGACGAGGGGAAGGCCATGCGCGCCCGCAGGGAGCACGTGGGAGACCTGGCGACCGTGGTGCTTCGTCATGACACGTCTTTCTTCGTCTTCGGCTTCTTGATCTTCTTCTGCCCCGCTTCGCCCGCGTAGCCCATGTCCGCGAGGCGGGCGTCGTCGTCGAACCAGTTGGGCGTCGAGCGCACGAAGGTCTCGAGGTGGACCTTGCGGCCGAGGAGCTCCTCGGCCCGCTTGCGCGCCGCGCTGCCCACCGCCTGGAGCATCGCGCCGCCGTCGCCGATGATGATCCCCTTGTGGGAGTCCTTGGCGACGTGGATGATGACGGCGATCCGCACGAGCTTCGCGCCCTCGTCGAAGGACTCGACGGTGACCGCCACGCCGTGCGGAATCTCCTGCCGGGTGCGCCGGAGGATCTGCTCGCGCACGAACTCGCTGACGAAGAAGCGGACCGGCTTGTCGGAGAGCTCGTCCTCCTCGTAGAGCCACTCGCCCTCGGGAAGGAGCGCCGCGACCTCGCCGAGGATGTGCGCCATGCCGTCGGCGCGGAGCGCGCTCACCGGGATGACGGCGGCGAGCTCGCGCTCCTTGCCCAGGGCCTCGAGCAGGGGCATCAGCGCCTGCTTCTTCTTCACCTTGTCGATCTTGTTGAGGACGAGGACCACCTTCGTGCTCGCCGGGATCGCGGCGAGGAGCGCGCGGTCGTCCTCGCGGACCGCGGCGCTCACGTCGGCGCCGATCTCGCCCTTCACCATCACCGGCTCGGTGACGAAGATGGCGACGTCGCACTCGGCGGCGGCGGCTCGTGCCACCTCGTTCATGTGCTCGCCGAGCTTGTGGCGCGCGCGGTGGAAGCCGGGCGTGTCGAGGAACACGAACTGGGTGCCGTCCTTGGTCAGGATGCCGGCGATGCGGTCGCGCGTGGTCTGCGCGTGGTGGCTGACGATCGCGATGCGCTCGGACAGCAGCGCGTTGAGGAGCGTGCTCTTGCCGACGTTGGGGCGGCCGACGAGCGCGATGGTGCCGGCGCGGGTGGTTACGGGGGCGGCCGCGCGGCCGGACCTTCCGGGGCCTGCGCCCTTTTTCTTCGAGGCCATCGATTGCGCGGGCTCAATACCACGGGAGCGCCCTATCTCCTTGCGGAGATCCCGCCTCAAACGTAATAGTCCCGGCGCCCCGAGGCACCCCATGGCGGAATCCGAAACCTCGTCGCTTCCTTCTGATCTCGCTTCCGTCGCGCCGGCGGCCGGTTCCCTGACGCCCGTGCCGCCCGTGAGTGGCGATGCGGTTGCGCCGCCGGCGGTGGAGCTCCCCGCGGTCGGGCCTTCGTGGCTGCCGCTCGCGCTGGCCGTCGCGCTGCCGGTGCTCTTCTTCTTCGTGCTGCCGCCGCTCACGCGCGCGGGGCTCTGGGATCCGCACGAGCTCAACGTGGCCGACCTGGCGCGGCGCATCGCGCTGAACCTGCACGGCGCCGCGAACCTCGCGCTCGAGGGCACCGACAACTCGCTGCCCCACCTGAACGATCTCGGCCGGCCGCAGCTGCCGTTCACGTCGATCGCGCTCGGCTTCAAGACCTTCGGGCTCCACGAGTGGGCGGGTCGCTCGCCGCTGGCGCTGTGGGGCCTGCTCGGCGTCCTCGCCACCTACGGCTGGGTCTCGCGCCTCGTCGATCGCCGCGCGGGTCTCTTCGCCGCCGTCGCGCTCACCACGATGCCGCTCTACTTCGTGCAGGCGCGCACGATGCTGGGCGACGTCGTCACGATGAGCGCGTTCTCGATGGCGTTCGGCGGCCTGCTCGTCGCCGTCTTCGATCGCGGCGACCAGGACGAGCCGAACACCGTCGCCCGCATCGCCTACGCGGCGCTGGGCGTCCTCGGGCTCGTCGCCGGGTTCTTCAGCCGCGGCGCGCTCGTCAGCGTGGCCGCGCCGACGCTCGCCGTCGCGATCGCCTACGGCGTGTCGCGGGCGAACGCCCAGCGTCGTACCGACGTGCTCGCGATCGTGGTCGGCGCCGGCTCCGCGCTGGCCGGCGCGTACTTCGCCTACCGGGCACTCACGGCGCTCGGCGCCGGCAAGATCGCGGACCTCGATCCATGGATCGGCGCCATGGTGCGTCCGCCGACCAAGTACCCGACGTTCGACTTCCTGCTCGGGCACATCGGCGAGGGCCTCGCCCCGTGGAGCGCCTTCGCGCTGTTCGCGTTCGGCCGCCTGTTCCTCGCGCCTCCGCGCGTCACGGGTCCCGCGTTCGCACGCGAGAGCGAGACGCGCGCCGCCATCATCGTCGGCACGGGCGTCGCGTTCGTCGCGCACGGCTGGCTCGCGTCGCGCACCGACCTCGTCGCGTTCGCCGGGCCCGCGGTCGTCGCCGCCGCGTGCGGCATCGCGCTTCGTGACTACGAGCGCGGCGCCCATCCCTCGGTGGCGGTCGGTGTGGGCACCGCCGTGTTCCTCGGCTGCTTCCACCACGAGCTCCACAACCTGCCGGAGAAGGCGTTCAACGCCTTCGCCGTCCAGGGCGCGACCTTCCCCGAAGGCTTCAAGGGGACCTCGCTCCTCGTGTGGACCGTGGTGCTCATGGGCTTCGCGGCCATCGCCTTCCTCACGTTCGTGGAGCGCGATGGCACGCGCGTCCCGTTCTCGCCGCGCGGGTACCTGAAGACGCTGATCTCGCTGCGTGACGCGTGGGACGGCATGCTCGCCCTCGCGTACTTCGCGATGGTGGCCGGCGCCTCGCTCGCTGGCCTCGCGGTGTTCATCGGCACCCGCTCCCACGCGAAGTGGTTGCCGACGCTGTCGACGCAGATGCGGGACGGCGTGCTCAACGCGTGGTGGGTGACCGCCTTCGTTCCCCTCGCGATCATCTTCGGCGTCTTCTTCTGGTGCGACGTGTGGCTGTGGGCCTTCGGACGCGCGCGTCCGCTCACGCGCGCCTCGATCTCGCGCGGCTTCGAGCCGTTCGAGGGGCTCGGCGCGGAGCTCAAGAAGGAGGGCCTCGGCACGTCGCTGAAGAACCTCGTCACCGGCAAGCTCACCGTGACCCCGGACGATCTCGACGAGGGCGTCGGCCCGACCGCGCTGCTCCTCCTCGTTCCGCTCATGTACCTGCAGGTCCCGGCGATCGTGTTCGTCGGTCTCCTGACGCAAGGCATGAAGCCGCTCATCGCGCTCGCGTTCGCGCTGCCCTCCGGCATCGCGCTCTTCCTGGTGCTCGGCTTCGTCGGCGATCTGCTGCGCGGCAGCCGCGCCGCGTTCCTCGTCGTCTTCGCGGCGACGGTCTCGGGCATCCTCTGCTTCTCGTACTACCCGGCGCTCGCGAACCAGCTCTCTCCGAAGGAAGTGTTCGAGAGCTACCAGCGCGTCCACAAGAGCGGCGAGCCCCTCGCGCTGTTCGGCGTCGGCGGGCGCACCGCTGCGTACTACGCCGGCGGGCAGCCGCTCATCCTGAAGGACGCGAGCTCCGCGTACGACTGGCTGATGGGCGGAGAGCCGAGCACGCGGCGCTTCCTCGCCGTGCGCACCGAGGAGCTCGCGCGCCTGAACCGGCTATACCGCGAGCACGCGGGGCCCACGAAGAACCTGCCCGTGCTCGATGCGCGTTCGAGCCAGATCATCCTCGTCGCGTCGTCGCTGCGTGACGCGGAGAAGAACGACAACCCGCTCGAGAAGATCGTGTTCGGCGCGCCGCCGCCGATCCAGCGCCCGCTCGAGGTGAACCTCGAGGACAAGCTCGAGGTGCTCGGCTACGACATCGTCGATGCCACCGGCAAGCTCGTCGACCACGTCGCGCCGGGCAAGAAGTACCACATGCGAACGTACTTCCACGTGCTCGCCCCGATCGCGAGCGAGTGGGAGATGTTCATCCACATCGATGGCTTCCACCGGCGTCACAACGGCGACCACAAGATGGCCGAAGGGAAGTACCCGATGTCGCTCTGGCAGAAGGACGACATCGTGATGGACGACTACGAGTTCTCCCTCGAGCCGAACTTCAGCCCGGGTCCGTACACGCTCTACTTCGGGCTCTTCGTCGGCGACTCGCGCATGAAGGTGAAGACCGGCGCGAGCGACGGCGACAACCGCGTCAACGGCGGTCCGATCCGCGTCCAGTGAGCCTGCGGCGAGCGGCCTGGACGCTCCGCCTGCCGCCGGAAATTCGCTAGCGCTCTCCACGGTGCCGCGGTATGCGCGCCACTCCCACGTTGTTCGAGCGTGCGGGCACCGGGGGAGAGGCGCAATGATGAGCACGAAGGACGACGGGATGTTGAGCCGCGCGGCTGCTGTCAGCATCGACGATGCCGAGCGCCGGATCTTCGACCGCTACGACGTCGAGTGGTCGGTCGACTGCGTCGCCACCGACACGTTCCTCTACGCGTCGATCACGAACATCAGCGAGATGGGAATCTTCGTCCGCACGACGGAGCCGCTCCGCCTCAACACGCGCCTCCGCCTCACGTTCGCGCCGCCCGGCGCCCCGGGGTTCCAGCTCGAAGGCTGCGTCGCGTGGGTGAACAACGTCCGCGAGGATGGCGACAACCCGAACCCCGGCATGGGGATCCGCTTCGTGAACCTGCAGCCCGACGAGCGCGAGCGGCTCGTCGAGGTGATCCGCACCATCGCGTACCTTCGCGATCTCCCGCGCTACGACTGAGCCGCGGCCGGCGTCACTCGCTGGGGAGCGGGAAGCGACGCGCCACGATCCCGGCGCCCGGGGCGGTGAGATCCTCCCAGCCGATCGCGATCGCCGGCACCGTGCCCCCGGCGGCGACGACGGGGTTCTTGCGCTTGCGTGCGGTGCGGCTCGCGGTGAACTCGCTCGACTGGCCGTTGACGTTGTTGAAGAGGAAGCCGGTCGTGCCGCCGAGCATGCGCGCGTTGACGTTGCCCGAGGCCGCGTCGAGCCACACGGCGACGTACGAGCCGCCGGCGGCGGAGGTGCTCGCGATCGAGGGCGTCGTCTGGTCGCCGTCCTTGACGACGTCGTTGATGGGGGTCGTCTGGTCGCCGGCGATCTTCACGCCCTTCGCGTCGTACCGCTGCACGAGGATGTCGCCCGCAGAGCTCCAGGTCACGGCGAAGCGGCCGTCGGGGAGGGAGGCGACGCGCGGACGCTCGGTGGCGCCGCCCGACTCGTTGACGGTCATCTCGCTGCCTTGCGGCGTGCCGTCCTCGTTGAGCGTGCGGAGCTTCACGTTGGTACCGCTCTGCCAGACGGCGACCCATCCGGTCGGCGTCGCGGCGAGCGAGACGCCGGTGTTGCCGGTGCCCGTGCTGATGTCGTTCTGCGTCCCGAGGGTCGCCGGAGGGCTCAGGGTGCGGCCGGCGATCTTGCCGGCGCCCGCGTCCTCCCACGCGATGTAGAGCCGGTCCTTCGGCCCGGTCGCGATCTGCGGCTTGCCCTGGACGTTCTGCTCACCGGCGCCGCTCGCGCCACCGGTGCCGGGTCCGCCGCCGTTGATGCCGATCGCGGCGCCCGCGTTGTCGGCGACGAACGAGGTGTCCATCGCGCGGAGGCGCACGTCGATGCCCTGGGTGCCCGGCGTGTCGTCGTCCTCGAAGACGACGTAGTACTTGCCGTTCAGGAACGCGGCGGACGGGGCACCCTGGGTCCGCGCCGCGGGCGTCGAGGGGAACGCCGCGCCGTTCGTGAGGTAGACGGAGCCGGCGGACAGCGCCGGCGACTCCTTGGCGGAGATGGGCGAGAGATCGCCGCTCATCGCGCGCGCGCCGACGTCGTCGCGTCCGCCGCTCACCGCATGATCCGTGTAGACCGCAAGGAACCGTCCGGCGGTGCCGGGCTGCTCGGGCCACAGGAAGAAGGGCAGCTCCTTGTCGTTCGGCCCGCCGGTGGTGGTGCCGGTGAGCGTGCTGCCGACGGACAGGAGGAGCTCCTTCGACGTGCAGCTGTCGTCGCAGATGGCGCTCCCGCCCGGATCACACTGCTCGGTCGGCTGGATGACCGAGTCGCCGCACACCGAGGGCGCGAGGAAGCGGAACATGCGGATCGCGATGGGCAGCGCGTCCTGGTTCACGACCGCGGTCGCGCAGCCGATGGCGAGGGTCGTGTCGCCGGCGCCCTTCGCGACGGCCGAGAACACGCGGGGCGTCTCCGACTTGGCGATGTCGAGGTCCCCGCAGAACTTCACGCCGCTCGCGCAGTTGGTCGTTCCGAGCTGGCTCTCGGCGATCGTCCGCGCGGCGCCCGGGCCGTCGGGCAGGTCGGTCTGTCCGACGGCGTCGTCGCACGTGACGCTGCCCTCGAGCACCGTGAGCGTCAGCGAGCTCGCGCGGTCGAGCAGCGCGCGCGGCACCGCGAGGCTCGGCGCGATCGACACCGCCTGACCGTCGGCGCGTGCCCCGCACCCCGCCGGCGCGACGAGCGCCGAGAATCCGAGAGACGTCAGGCAGGTGAGGGAGCGACCACGCGTCCACATGTCGGGCCCGACTCTACCAGGGTCCCGCGTGCCGCGCCTCGGGTATGGCGGGCTCACGGACGCTTGAAGATGCCGGCGAGCCGCACGGTCCACGTGCCGCCTCGGGAGGCCTCCGCGTCCTCGACCGAGCGGACGCCGACGAGCGCCAGCGCCGCCTCGAGCTCGGCGCGTGGACCGGCCGTGCCGCCGAGTATCGCGCGCACGTAGCCGTCCTTCGACACGCGGAGCGCGACGCGCGCCGCCCACTCCGAGGCGACCTCCGGGTCGTCCCCGTCACGGACGGGGTAGCCCGCGGCGATCGCGACCGTCTCGCGCGAGATGCGGACCGCGCATGCCGGGTACTCCCATGCCTGCCGCGCGCGCTCCTGCTCCGCGTCGAGGATGGCGGCCGCGTGGCCCTCGGCGAGCGACGCTCGCGCCGGGCCGAGGCGTGGATCACGGGGGCCGAGACCGAGCGCGGCGACCGCGCCGTCCAGCGTGACGGCCACGAGGGTGGGCGTGGCGCCCCGCTCGGCGAGCAGGCGTCCGAGCCGCGCACACGCGCTGTAGAGATCGCGCGGCGAGCCGTCGCCCGCGAGATGCTCGAGGACGAGCGCGCGGAGCGCATCGGCGCTCGCCGCGACGCGCGCGTCGCCGGGGTGGAGCGCCTGCGCGGCGTCGTGCTCGCGCCAGCGGAGCTGCGCCTCCTCGAGCTGCCGTTCGGTCAGCGCGCCGCTTACCACGAGCCGCTCAGAAGCCGACGGTGCTCGGCGCCTTGGGCGCGGGAGCAGGCCGGGCATTGCCGCCGCCGCCCGTGCCGGCCGCCTTGCCGACGGCCGCGCCGCTCTGCTGATCGAGCTCGGCGAGCGCCTGCTGCGCCTGCTGACCGTGCGATGCGGTGCTCGCGAGCTTCGTCAGCCTGGCGCGTGCGGAGTCGAGCTGTCCCAGCTTCATCTGGCAACGTGCCGCGTCGAGCGCCGCCTCGTTGCCGATGTAGCTCCCGGCGCCCCGCGCCGAGACCGCGTCGTAGCGGGGGACGGCCGGTGCGCATCCGCCGTTGCCGTCCTTCACGCTGTTGGCCGCCCAGAGCGCGGCGTTCTGATCGCCGCCCTGCGCCGCCAGGTCGAAGAGGCGCGTCGCCTCGGCGAAGCTCCGCGCGCGATAGGCGGCCATGCCTGCGGAGAAGCTGTCCGGCCCGCGGGTCACGGGGGCGGCGACCTGCGCCGCGGCGCCGTAGGCCTGACCCTGGCCAGCGGCCGCGGGCGCGCCTGCCACGGTACCGGCGTTGCTGACCGCCTCGCCCTCGGACGGGTCACTCGCCATCCGGCCGCTCTTCTCCTCCTGCTCCTTCTTCCGTGGCTCGCTGGCCTTGTCCTTCGCGGCGAGCTGTCCTCGCGGCTCGTCCGCCAGGCTGTTCGCCGCGGTGGCGGCGGGCGGAAGGGTGGTCGGAACGTTCGCGCCGTGCGCCGCGGCCGCCGCCTTGTTGTCGAGCGAGTCGCGGTCCCCTGCGCCGCCGGCCGGCGCTTCCACCGCCGGCTCGCCCTTCTCGGTCACGGAGACGGCGGCGGACTGCTCGCCGGAGCCGGGCCCGCCGTGACGCGCGCGGATGACGAAGGCGCTCGTCCCGATCATGAGGAGGAAGACCGCCGCCATCGCGGTCTGGGGGCGCATCGCCCAGCTGCCCGCGAGCGACAGGAGGCGCGCCGCGCGGCCCTGGACGGGAACGACCTTCTGCGCCTCCTTGACCGACGAGAGGATGCGGTCCTCGAGGCCCGCCGGCAGATCGAGCATGTCGAGCATCGGGGTCGCGACCGCTCGCCGGGTCGCCCGGTAGCCGTCGAGGATCGCAGCGCACCGCGCGCAGCCCGCCACGTGGCGCTTCAGCGCCGCGCTGGTGACCTCGTCGAGCTCGTCGTAGAGCTCGTCGAGGAGGAGGGGCTCGCACTTCTCGCAGTCCATCTTCGCTCGATGTCTCCTAGTACGGTTCGGCCCCGAAATCAGCGCAGGGCCCGCGCATCGTCCTCGTAATCGACCAGCGCTTCCTGGAGGCGCTCGAGCGCGTATCTCATCCGGCTCTTGACGGTGTTCTCCGGCACGCCCGTGATCTGCGCGATCTCCTTGAAGGGGAGGTTCAGGACCTCACGCATCGTGAACACCTCGCGCTGGTCGTCCGGCAGCTTGTCCACGGCGCGTGCGATGCGCTCCTTGAGCTGCGTCCCGGCCGCCTGCCGCTCGACGCTGGCGTGCGGGTCGGCGGTCACCTCACCGAGCGTCGGGCCGTCGCCGTCCTCTCCGCGGCCGTGGTCGAGCGAAGGGTGCTTGCGATGTGCGCCCTTGCGCAGCTGGTCGATGCAGAGATTCCGCGTGATCGTGTAGACCCACGTGGTGAACCGGGCCTCGTGCTTGAAGTCGGCGGCGTTCTGCACGACCCGCACGAACGTCTCCTGCACCACGTCCTCGGCGAGCTGCGGGACGCGGAGCTGCCGGAACGCGAAGTTGAAGAGCGCCCTCTGGTGCCGCCGCACGAGGATCGGGAACGCCGCCCGGTCGCCCTGCTGGTAACGCAGCATGAGCGTCTCGTCGGGCGGCACGGGGAGATCGCGTGGGGCTGAGGAGCGCTCTGTCATCGGACCCCATCACCGCGGCGCGACGCATTTCCTTGGGTGGTCCTGACGCACCTGGAAAGCGAAAGTTCTCGGGGCGCCGAAACTATCCCACATGGCCCCCGTCGTACAAGGGACGGAAGGTTGCCTCAGCCTTCGGTTGCAACAAAGGAGCCTGCGCGCCTACACTCGCTGCGCTTCGCTAGAAATAGTGTCGGCTCGCTTTGGGTGCTGAACGTCAGCACCGCGTTCGAAAGGGAAAAGCACGTATGCGTCGTCAGGCTGTTCAGGTCTCGCGCGATTTTCGGGTCGCGCGGTCTTCGTTGGCGTCGTTTGCGGGCCTGCTCGTGGCCGGCGCGGTGAGCGTCACCGCTCTCTCCGCATGGGGTCAGGGCACCGCCGCGGGCCAGGCCCCGAAGACGACCACTGCCGCGAAGGACGCAGGCGCCGCCAGCTCGGCAGGCGATGCGGGCACCGGCGCGCTCATCGCGAGCGGAGCCGACGCGGGCGCACCCGGCCCGGCGGTCCCGATCCCGGACAAGGGCGCGATGGACGGCGCGACTTACAGCGTCAGGCTTCGTGACCTCGAGGCGCGCGTCGACGAGCTGAAGGACCAGATCCGCCGCAGCCACACGCGCCTCGCGCTCCTCAGCGACACGATCCTGAGCGGCGGCGCCGCCGGATCGCGGGCCGAGGTCCTCTTCAAGAACGAGATGTCGAGCGCCTTCCGCCTGACGCGCGCGCTCTTCGTGGTCGACGGCGCGGTGCAGTACAACAAGGCCGACGACTCGGGCGCCCTCGCCGACCAGAAGGAGATCCCGATCTTCTCGGGCTCGATCCCGCCTGGCGATCACACCGTGCAGGTCGTCCTGAACTTCCAGGGCAACGGCTTCGGCGTCTTCACGTATCTCCGCGGGTACAAGTTCGAGGTCAAGAGCGCCCACTCGTTCACGTCCGTCGAGGGCAAGACCCTGTCGCTCATCTCGACCGCGCTCGAGAAGGGCGGCGTCACGACGCCCCTCGAGCAGCGCCCCACCATCGAGTGGGCGGAGAAGGTCGGCGCGCTCGGCTCGGCGTCCGCGCTCGCGCCCGGAAGCGCCCCTGCGGCGCCTGCGGCGGGCGCCAATGTCGCCGGCAGCATGAGCGTCGGGGGAGGAAAGTAGCCTTGCGCCGCCTTCGTTTCGCACGGCACGCCGCGGCGCTCCTCGCGCTCGGCGTGGCGTGGTCGCCGCGCGCTGCAAAGGCCGCCGATCCCGACGGCGACGCGAGCCGCGCGCAGCAGGAGGTCTCGTCCGTCGACCGCGAGAGCGCGTCGGTGCAGGCCGCGATCGACAAGGCGAAGGCGCAGCGTTACTCGGTCGAGCAGCGCCTCACCAACGGCGAGCTCCTCTTCCGCACCAAGGACTACCCGCGCGCGGTCGTCGTCTTCAGCGAGATCCTCGAGGAGTTCCCGGACACCCCGTCGTACCCCGACGCGCTCTGGCTCCGCGGCGAGACGTTCTACGCGCAGAAGGAATACCTCTCGGCGCGCCGCGACTTCCGCGCGCTGGTCGACCGCTACCAGGAGCCTCGCTTCAATCCCTACTTCGGCAAGGCCCTCGCGCGCCTCGTCGACGTGTCGCTGCGCATCAACGACATCAAGGGCCTCGACGAGATCTTCCAGAAGATCAACCAGGTCCCGCCCGCGCAGGTCGATGCCGCGCTCCTCTACGCGAAGGGCAAGGGCTACTACTTCAAGGGCGACTACGGCGCGTCGATGGGCGCGCTCCAGTCGGTCCCGAACGGCACGGGCTACACGCACCAGGCCCGCTACTTCCAGGGCATGGTCGCGATCAAGCAGGCACGTCCGAACGCGGCCCCGCCGACGCCGGCCGGCTCCGCTCCGAGCGCGCCGGGCGCCCCGGGCTCGCCGCGCGTCGCGCCGACCAACTACAAGGTCGCGATCGAGCACTTCCGCGCGGCGACCGATCTCCCGCCCGACACGGACGAGCACAAGCACGTCATCGACCTCTCGTGGATGGCCATCGGGCGCCTCCAGTACGAGATGGAGAACTACACGCAGGCCGCCGAGGCGTACTCGAAGGTGGGCCGCGAGTCGCCCGAGTTCGGGACGATGCTCTACGAGCTCGCGTGGGTGTACGTCCGCCTCGGCGACGTGCAGCGCGCCGAGCGCGCCCTCGAGGTGCTGCAGGTCGCCGACCCGAGCTCGCCGCTCGTCGGTGACGGCACGCTCCTCCGGGCCGACCTCCTCCTCCGCGCCGGAGCGTTCGACAAGTCGCTCCAGCTCTACACGGGCGTGCGCGAGGAGTACGAGCCGATGCGCGCCAAGCTCGAGGCATTCATCGACACGCAGCCCGAGCCGCGCGTCTACTACGACAAGCTCTCGCAGCAGCAGCTCGATCTCCTCGACCAGAACGAGCAGATCCCGCCGCTCGCGATCCGCTGGGCGCGCGAGGCGGAGGACGGCCCCATGGCGTTCGCCGTCATCGACGACGTGAACCAGTGCAAATCGCTGATCCGTCAGAGCTACCAGCTCATCGACAAGCTCAACATCATCCTGTCGGCGACGAACCACGTCCGCGCGTTCCCCGAGCTGCAGGCCGGCGAGGAGCGCGCGCTGTCGCTGCTCAACCGGATCTCGCGGATGCGCCTCGGCATCGCCAAGGGCATGGACGACGAGGAGCCCCGCGAACTGTCGGGCGACATGGCGGTGGCGCGCGATCAGCGGCGTCAGGCGCAGGGCGTCGTCGGCGGGCTGCCGATCTCGAGCGGTGAGTTCGCCGAGCGCGACTACGCCGGCATGCGCCAGTGGAACGCCGTCTCGCAGGACCTGTCGCGCCGCGGCGTCGAGGTCGACTACCTCAACGCGACGATCAACGGGCTGCGGCGCATGCTGAAGGAGGACGCCCAGCACGGCGTCGCGCGGTCGCCGAACGACGTCGCGCGCTTCAACGCCGAGCTCGACGAGAACGAGCGCCTCCTCAAGCAGCGTCAGGGCGAGATCGTCGACCTGCGCCGCCAGATCGAGGTCGGCCGCGCGCAGATCGGCATCGGCGACGCGCGCTACCAGAACGACGCGGTCGCCCGCGTGCAGTTCCGTGACGCGCTCGAGCGTGAGGTCCTCCTCGCGTCGCAAGGGCAGGGCGGGGCAGGGACGCAGCGCTACGCGAGCAAGGTCCGCGCCGCGCTCGAGCAGGCGCGCACCGTCGAGGACCGCCTGGTCCAGCAGTTCGCCGAGCTCGAGCGCCAGGTCGGCTCCCGCATCGGCGAGGTGCAGGCGAAGGTCGAGGCCGAGCGCCTGAAGATCAACGGCTACAACATGACGCTGGGCGCCTACGACGTGGAGGCCCACGACCTCGTCGGTCAGGTCGCGCGGCGGAACTTCCTCCTCGTGCGCGACAAGCTGCGCGGGATCATCCTCCGCGCCGACGTCGGGATCACCGAGCAAGCGTGGGAGGTTCGCGAAGAGGAGCTCGATCGCGTGCACAACCTCCAGACCGAGCGTGCGCGCGAGGAGCAGCTCCTCGACGAGGAGCTGCGCGAGGTGCTCGACGACTCGACTGCGCCCGGCGAGCAGAAGCCGCAGACCAAGTGATGAGAAGCGTGGGCGGCGATCCGCACGAGATGAAGCGCATGTCCAATACGACTCTGAAGAAGGCTCTCCTCGCGGCGCTCGTCGCGAGCGCGATCGTCATGCCCGCCGCGCTCGGCGGTCCGGAGGCGTTCGCGCAGACGCGTGCTCCGCAGACGGCGCCGGCGAAGAAGCTCCCGGCCAAGGGGGTGACGCAGTCGAACCGCGCCGACGCAGGTGCGGACGCCGCGACCACGACCGGCTCCGCTCCGACGTCCGCCGGCGCGGGCGCGAGCGACGCAGGGCCGCTCGTCACCGACGGCGGCGTCACGAGCACCGAGACGGCGGCCACCGCCGCTGCGCCGACCGCGCGGAAGATGAACCCGCCGCCGCCTCCTCCCTCGCCCGCGCAGGTCGCCGCGCTCGGCGCGCTGAAGGACGAGGTCGACGCCTACGAGAAGGGCGCGAAGGACTATCGCGACACCGTCACGACGATCATCCGGCTCCACTACGAGTCGAAGAAGAAGGAGGTCCTCTCCGGGCTCGACCGCGAGATCTCGATCGAGAAGGCCGAGCTGAAGAAGGCGCGCGACATCGCGATCGCCCGGCTCGAGAACTTCATTGCCGTGTACAGCGGCCCGCGCGCGCAGCCCGAGGCAACGCCCGACGCGATGTACCGGCTCGCCGCGCTCTACGAGGAGCGCGCGCGCTCCGAGGAGGCGACTGCCCCCGTCGAGCTCGGCCTGAAGGACGCGATCGCTCTCTACAAGCGCATCATCCGCGAGTACCCGAAGTACCGCGAGATCGCCGGCGTCTATTACTTCCTGGGTCACGCGCTCAACGACTCGGGCCGCATCCCCGAGGCGATGCAGGTGTGGCGCTCGCTCGTGTGCGCGAACCACTACGAGTATCCGGTGCCCGCCGATCCCAAGGATCCCGAGAAGGACATCGTGAAGCCGATGCCCCAGGATCACGACGAGGCCTTCTGGACGGGCTGGCGCGCGAAGTACCGCGACCCCAAGTCGGTGAGCCACAAGAACGCGGACACGACCTACGTCGACCCCTTCTTCTTCGATTCGCGCACCGCCGCCTGCCAGTACCTGGCGCAGCCTGCAGTGCGTCAGGGCGAGGACCCGAAGTACGTCGCCGAGATCTGGTGGCAGATCGGCAACTGGGAGTTCGACCAGCTCGACTTCGGCAGCGGCGTGACGAAGGAAGATCCGGGCAGCGTCTGGGGCTACAACCGCGCCGCGTCCGCCTACTCGCAGGCGATGAAGTGGAGGAAGCCGCCGCTCTACGGCGTCGCCCTCTACAAGTACTCGTGGACGCTCTTCAAGCAGCAGCGGTACGAGGCGGCGACCAAGGAGTTCGTCGTCCTCCTCAACTACACCGACGAGCAGCAGAAGATCACCGGCGACACGGGCGCCGACTTCCGGAACGAGGCGTACACGTACATCGCCGGCTCGCTCACGAACGTCGACTTCAAGGGTCCCGAGGAATGGGAACCGTTCATCGGCCGCCCCGACATCCTCGACACCGAGCCCCGCCCCGAGGTCGCCGAGAAGAAGCTGCACGTCGCCATCGACCGCGTTCGTGATCCGAACCTGATCCCCCAGGACAAGCCCTGGACGATCGAGATCTACCGCGCGCTCGCCCTCGAGTACCGCAGCCTCAACCAGTTCGCGAACGCGGTCGAGGTCTACGAGATGATGCTCCAGAAGTGGCCGATGGATCCCACGGCCCCGGACGTCCAGAACGCGATCGCCGAGACGTACGACCAGCTCAATCTCACGAAGCGCCCGGGCACGCCCGAGCACGACGCGACCGCGCAGAAGGCGCTCGAGGCCCGCACGAAGCTCGCGAACTACATCGGCAACACGCCGTGGGTCGACGCGAACAAGGACAACCCGGCGGCCATCCAGAACGCCGAGCGCCTCGTGCGCGGCGGGCTCCGGCAGGCGGCGGCGCAGCACACGAACAACGGCAAGGCGGGCCTCGTGGCGGCCGGCGAGACGACCGATCCCGGTCGCCAGCTCGAGCTCCTCTCGCGCGCTGCCACCGAGTACAAGCTCGCGGGCATCGGCTGGTTCGGGTACCTGAAGCAGGACGAGAACGCGCCCGACGCGTACGAGAGCCGCTACTGGCTCGCCGATGCGCGCCGGCAGTACGTGCGCATCCAGGTGGTGCTCCACAAGGCGGCGCCGAAGGCGTACCCGGAGCCCTCGAAGAAGGACATCGACGAGGCGCTCGCCGCGGCGATGGACGTGCGCGACTCGAACGAGGACGACAAGTACCTCGACAACGCTGCGTTCTTCGTCGTCGACGTGAGCGACGTCGACCGCGACCTCGCCTACCAGCGCGCCGAGCAGGGCAGCGCCGGGGTCGAGAAGCGCGACGAGGTCAAGTTCGACAGCCCGGACGAGGCGACCCGCAAGCCGCTGCGCGACGCCATCCCGGCGGTCGTCACGCAGAGCATGACCTCGCGCGACGAGTACGTCCGCATCGTGCCGGCGACGCTCGACGTGCAGAAGCGCGGCAACGACTACAGCTACTACGTCGCCGAACAGTACTTCCTGTACGGGCAGTTCGATCAGGCCCGCGCGCGGTTCGAGCCGATGTGGAAGGACCACTGCGGGAAGGACGAGCTCGGGTACAAGGCCTGGGAGAAGCTCATCACGATGAGCAACCTGGAACGCGACGCGCAGCGTTCGATCCAGCTCGCCGAGGCCGAGAAGGGGCACTCGTGCGCGTTCAATCCCGAGCAGGCGGGCAAGGCCGGATCGATCATCAATCCGACCATCCAGGAGGCCGGCTTCCTCCGCGCCCGTGAGCAGTTCGAGAAGGCGTGCGAGGCCAAGATCGGCCAGAAGTGCAAGAACCCGGACGCGCCCGAGAAGCGCGACACGTGGCGCAAGGCGGGCGAGCTCTACGAGGCGGCTCTCGCCGCGGCGCCGGGCCGTGACGAGGCCCCCGAGGCGGCGATGAACGCCGCGTACGCGTACAAGCAGATCGGCGAGTACAACAAGGCGATCGCGCTCTACAACCTGTTCATCTCCGACTACGGCTCCGACGCGCGCCTGACGGCGCTGCAGAAGGGCGACGCGAAGACGAAGGCGGCGGCCGACCCGAAGAAGTACGCCGAGCGGATCAACTACCTCGGCGAGGCGTACTCCGCGCTCGGCGAGACGTACTACTCGTTCTTCAACTACCAGCGCGCCGCCGAGACCTACGACAAGGTCGCGCAGAACGAGCGCTTCCCGGAGCAGCGTCGCCGCGACAACGCGAAGAACGCGATGATCCTCTACTCGAACCTCGGGCAGCGCGAGAAGATGACCGCGGCCTACCGCATCCTCCTCAAGACCAACCCGAGCGCCGACGACAAGGCCGTCGCCGACTACACGGTCGCCAGCTACGACTTCAAGCAGTGGAGCCCGACCGCCGGTGACACGGGCGCGAACCGCCAGCAGCGCTTCGCCGCGGAGGCCGCGCTGACCGCGTATCACCAGCAGCAGCGGGCGTCGGCCGGCGCCGCGAAGTACCTCGTCGAGGCGGCGTACAACGTCGGCCGCATGAAGCGCTCGGCCGGCGACACCGCCTATCGCCAGTGGCTGAAGAACACCGTCGCGGCCTGGGACAACTACCGCGCGAAGGCGCCGCTCAAGGACAACAAGAGCGAGGCCCAGCAGCAGCCCTACGTGGACTACGCCGCGGAGGCCGAGTTCGTCCTCCTCGACGAGCAGATCACGGCGAGCTTCGACACCCCCGAGAAGCACAAGTACCCCGCGACGGTGCCCGACATCTTCGGCGAGGTGCAGATCGACGCCAAGACGAACAAGCCCGTGATGGGCGCGGATGGCCGCGCCGTCATGAAGAAGAAGGGCAAGTACCAGGCGAACGCCGCCGAGGCCGAGAAGTGGGACCTCGAGCTCGACAAGATGATCAAGAAGTACGAGTCGCTCGAGTGGGTGCCCACCGCGATCGCACGGCAGGGAGCGATCTACGACACGCTCCGCACCGGGCTCTACAACATGGTCTTGAAGAACGACGAGCTCTTTACTGCGAAGGAGAAGGCATTCATCAAGACGCTTCGCGCTGCCGGTCGTCCCGAGCTCGACGACACCGCCGACAAGATCGAAGACGCCAAGAGCGACTTCTGGCGCCAGAAGAAGCAGATCGAGCTCGACGGCGCCGACCAGGTCATGATCAAGCGCTATGCATCGGCCGTCGCCTACGCGCGCAAGTACAACATCCGCAACGCCCAGCTCTCGCGGGCCGTCAGCCGACTTGCGTACTTCACGGACATCATCTCCGGCGGCGACGCCAAGATGGCCGAGTACGTGACGTCGACGCCGGATCCCACGAACAAGGGCGCGACGAAGCTCACGTACACGTCACGTCAGTACGTGCAGACGCGACCGGGCCTCTCGGCGCTGCCGCCTCCGCAGGGCAACGCCTCGGCTTTGCCTGCGGCACCTTGACCGCTACTGGAAACTTGAACATGCGCAACTTCGGAACGCGGATTGCCAGCTTTGCGCTCTTCGGCATCGCCCTTGCGGGAGCGTCCCTCGTCGCTCCCGCGTGCGGTGGGCCCGACAAGCCGGTCAACTACCCCGACGGCGGCTCCACCGGGACCGCGGTCACCGACAACCAGGGCGGGCAGGTCGGCGTCATCGACTCGGCCGGCACGTCGGGCCTCGAGGGCTCCGCGAAGAGCACCTACGAGGCGGGGTGGCAGGCGTGGCTCCGCGGCGATCTCGCTACCGCCAAGTCGAAGTTCACGGAAGCGCAGAGCGCGGCGCCGAAGTCTCCGGCGCCGTCGTACTCGCTCGGCGTCGTGCTCGAGCACCTCGGCGACATCTCCGGCGCGCAGCAGGCGTATCGCGCCGCGTTCTCGAACGACCCGGCCCACGAGCTCTCGATGTGCGCGTACGCGCTGTCGCTCGCGAACAACAAGAGCCCCGGTGAAGCCGACACCTTCCTCACCGACAAGCGCGGGAAGAACGACAAGTCACCGCGCCTGACGACGTGCGCCGCCGAAGTGAAGTCGATCCAGAACGACCACGCCACCGCGCAGACGCTCGGTCAGGACGCGCTCCGGATGGATCCGAACTTCAAGGACGCGATGGTCACGCTCGCGCGCGATCACTACCGCGCGCGCAAGATGGACCTCGCGAAGTACGCGCTCCAGGCCGTGCTCGAGGGCTTCGGCGATGCCACGCCCGCACGCGACAAGGAGAACGCGGAGGCGCACTTGCTTCGCGGTCTCATCATGCGCGAGTCCGGCTCGCGCATCGTGGCGCTCAAGGACTTCGAGGAGGCCACGAAGCGCCGCCCCGATCTCGTCGAGGCGCTGCTCAACCTCGGCTCGATGCGTCTCGAGGCCGGCAACGCCACCGAGGCGATCGGTCCGCTCGAGCAGGCGACGAAGTTCGCGCCCAACAGCGCGCTCGCGCACCTGAACCTCGGCGACGGCTACCGACTTCTCCAGCGCTACGCCGACGCCAAGAACGAGTTCGACAAGGCGCTCTCGCTCGACTCGAGCCTCGCCGCTGCACACTACGACCTCGGGCTCATGTTCCTCACGGCGCAGAGCATCCCCGGGACCAATGCCGACTCGCAGGTCTCGACCGCCATCAAGGAGCTCGAGACCTACAAGACGATGCGCGGCGCGAAGGCGCCGCCCGGCGTGAACGACGAGATCGACGACCTCCTGAACCGCGCGAAGGCGAAGCAGGCGGAGCTGAAGAACACCGTCGCGGCCGCAGCGGCAGCGTCGGCGGCCCCGGCGCCGGCCGCATCGGGCGCCGCTGCAAAGCCCGCCGCCGCAGGAAAGCCCGATGCCGGCGGCATCGTCCGGGATATGCCATGATGAAGGGGAGGAGCCGATCCATGACCCCTTCCATGATCTCTCGCAAGCGCAT
>JAQBQL010000075.1 GCA_028287035.1 Labilithrix sp.
GGGAAGCCGAGCGCCTCGCGCTGCGCGAGGTACGACTCGGCGACGCCCTTCGCGAGGCCACGCACGCGGCCGATGAAGCGCGCGCGCTCGGTCACGCCGATCGCGCCGCGCGCATCGAGGACGTTGAACTGGTGCGCGGCCTTCGCCACGAAGTCGTACGCGGGGAGCACGAGGACCTTCAGCGGATCGCGCTTCTCGCCCTCGCCGGTGCCTCCACCGAGCGCGAGGAGGCGCTTCGCCTCCTTCTCGAAGTGATCGAACGAGGCGAAGTGCGCGGCGACGTCGGCCTGCTCGAAGTTGTACGTGCTCCACTCCCACTCGGAGCGCTTCGCGATCTCGCCGTAGCTGACGCCGGGCGCCCACTGGACCTCGTAGATGCTGTCGACGTCCTGCAGGTACATCGCGATGCGCTCCAGGCCGTAGGTGAGCTCGCCGGACACCGGGCGACAGTCGATGCCGCCGACCTGCTGGAAGTAGGTGAACTGGCTGATCTCCTGGCCGTCGATCCACACCTGCCAGCCGAGGCCCCAGGCCCCGAGCGTCGGCGACTCCCAGTCGTCCTCGAGGAAGCGGACGTCGTGCTGCTCGGGCTTCGTGCCGATCGCGAGCAGCGACTCGAGGTACTGATCCTGGATGTCGATGGGCGCCGGCTTCAGGATCACCTGGAACTGGTGGAACTGCTGCATGCGGTTCGGATTGTCGCCGTAGCGCCCGTCGGAGGGACGGCGCGAAGGCTCCACGAACGCGACGTTCCAGGGCTCGGGGCCGATGGCGCGCAGGAAGGTGGCCGGGTTGTACGTGCCGGCGCCGACCTCGGAGTTGTACGGCTGCACGAGGAGGCAGCCGCGCTTCACCCAGAAATCCTGCAGCGCGAGGATCAGCTCCTGGAAATACATGGCGGGCGCATAGCTAGCACGCCTTGCAACGCGTCAGTAGAGCGCTGCAGACAGGCCGATCATGCCGCCCGTGAACGCAGACGAGCCGCGCACGTCCTGCCGCGGGCCGAGGGTCGGCGTCAGTGATCCGGGGACGAACGGGTTGCGCGACGCGACCTTGTGGTAGGCGGGCGTCTCGTTCTTCGCGTCCTCCTCCTCGTCGTCGTCCTTGTTCACGGGCTCGCGCGCGAGCACGGCGGCATCGATGGCGATCGCGCTTGCGACGCCGATCACCGTTCCGAGCACGCCGACGAGGGCCGGCCCGAGGTCGTCGCCGCCGTTGTGACTGCCGCCGCCCGACGCGTAGTAGCCGCCGACCCCGAGCACGAGGGGCGCTCCGATGCGGATGCCGAGATCGGCGAACCCCATGCCCACGTTGCCATGGGCCCAGTGGACGATCGGCCCGCCGAGGAAGTACCCGCCGACGATGATCCCGGCGCCGAGCTGGTCGGATCCGCCGGCCGCGGCGCCACCGATCAGCAGCGTCGCGCCGTCCACCACGAGCGTCTGCCAGCCGTACCAGCGAGTCTCGTTCGCCCCGTGGGTGCGCCGGTACTCGTCGTAGGAGGGTCGAACGTTGCGCTCGGGGAGCGGGCTCGCGGCGGGCTGCGGCGCGGGCGTCGCGGTCGCGGGCGCAGGCGCGGCCTCCTGCGCGTGCGCATTGGTGCTGGCGGCGAGGCCGAGGCACGTGAGGGCGGCGGCGGCGAACGTCGTACGGATGTTCATGCGAAAGGCACCTTGTGAAGCGGAGTCGGGGGCGAGGTATGACCGCGAGGCCACACCCCGCGCGATTCGAAGCAGGTTTCTGCGAGGGTCCGTGGACCCGCCGCCCCCGTGTGCAGTCGCCGTGCCAGCTCTGCTAAGAGCACGGGGTGCCCGCTGCCGATCCGCGTCTGGTTCGTCTCCGTCAGGTGCATCGCGCCATGGACGTGTGCGCCGCATGCCCGAAGATGATCGGCCCCGTCGTGCACGGGCCGCCCGTCCTGTCGAAGGTGTTCCTCCTCGGTCAGGCGCCCGGGCCGCGCGAAGGATCGTTCGGGAGGCCCTTCGCGTGGACCGCCGGTCGCACGATGTTCGCCTGGTTCGAGAACGCGATGGGCCTCGACGAGCAGACCTTCCGCGAGCGCATCTACATGGCGGCGGTCGCGCGGTGCTTTCCCGGCAAGGCGAAGGGGGGCGGCGATCGCAAGCCTGACGGTGAGGAGATCCTCCGCTGTCGCACCTTCCTCGAGCGCGAGGTGAAGATCCTGCAGCCCGAGCTGGTGCTGGCGGTCGGGCAGCTCGCGATCGGCGAGGTGCTCGGGCCGCTCGCCGCGGGCAAGAAGCTCGACGCGCTCGTCGGTGATCAGCTGAGGACCCGGTGGCACGGCGTCGACGTCGACGTCGTGCCGCTGCCGCATCCGAGCGGCGCGTCGCCGTGGCCGCGCATCGAGCCGGGCAAGACGCTGACGGGCCACGCGCTCGCGATCGTGAAGCAGCACCCGGCCATGCGCGAGCTGCTCCGTCGCCGGACGGGCTGATAGGATTCCGCCGCGATGAAGGCGCGCACCCGGGACAATCCATGAAGGGGCGCCTCGTGCAGCTGACGCTCGTGATCGCCGCCGCATGCGTGGCCACCGGGGACGCGCGCGCCGAGCGGCCGGCCGCGCTGCGCCCCGCGCGCACGTTCCCAATCACGGTGACCGTCGCCCTCGAGGCCGGGCAGCCGGCGCGCGACGCGTCCTGGGTCACCGCGCAGATCGACGTGGCCAACGGCCTCTATGGCCCGCTCGGCATCACCTTCCGCCAGACCGGCGACCGGACGATGCCGGCGCGCCATGCGAACCAGCACACGCGCGAGGACCGCGATGCGCTCGCGCCGCTCGCGTCGACGAGCACGATCGACGTGTTCGTCGTCACCTCGCTCGAGGACGTCGACGAGCCCGGACGCATGCGCCGCGGCGTCGCCTGGACGAGCCGCACCGACCAGAAGCGCTACATCATCCTCTCCTCGATCGCGCAGCCCGGCGTGCTCGCCCACGAGCTCGGGCACTTCTTCGGCAACGGCCACAGCGACGTGCCCGACAACCTCATGAGCTACACGCGCACGCCGAACGGGACGGTGTTCCTGGACGACGCGCAGGTCGCCCGCGTCCAGTCGTTCGCGACCCGGTTCCTCGCGTCGGGTCGCCTCACCGACGTCACGAGGCGCCCCTCGGCCCCCTGATCCCGGCGTTTTCCGCGTTCGTCGCGACCTCGAAATATCCGGGAACCTTCGGGGCGCTCGGTCGTGACACTCGGCGATGATGGCCGTCATGAGCGTCGCGTCCGCCAAGGGCAAGGAGGGAAGCCCCGGCTCCCCGCCGCCGCTCGACGGCGCGGTGCTCGCCCGGTGTTGCGCGCAGGACCCGATGGCGTTCCGGGCATTCGTGGTCCGGTACGAGCGCATGGTGTTCGCGCTGCTCTCGCGCATGCTCGGGCGCGGCCCCGAGGTCGAGGACCTCGCGCAGGAGACGTTCGTGCGCGCGTACCGGGCGTTCCCGGGGTTCGACCTGCAGGGAGCCGCGAAGCCCTCGACGTGGCTGCTGACGATCGCCACCCGGCTCGCGCTCGACGCCCGCAAGAAGCGGAGGCTCGACGTCGCCTCGGACGAGGAGGCGGAGGGCGCCTCGACCGGCTCGACCCCGGAGCTGTCGCTCCAGCGCCGTGAGCTCGGTCGCGCGATCGCCGAGGCCGCCGATCTCCTGCCCGACGACCAGCGCGCCGCGCTCGTCCTCGCCGAGCTGCACGGCCTCCCGATCGCCGAGATCGCCGAGGTGCTCGGCATCCCCGAGAACACCGCGAAGACGCGGCTCTTCCGCGCGCGCGAGAAGATGCGTGAGTCGCTGAAGAGCGAGTGGAGGACGCCGTGAGCGAGGAGCCGGAGATCGATCTCGATGCGTGGGAAGCGCAGGCGCCGCCGGCCGACTTCGCGGAGCGCGTGCTCGCTCGCGTGCGCGCCGAGTCGCCGGTGCCGGTGAAGCCGCCGGCTCGGCGCCGCCGGTGGGCGGTCGCGGGCGGCGTCACGGGCGCGCTCGCGCTGGCCGCCGCGCTGGCCCTCCGCATCGGCAGCGCGCCCCAGCACGGCGAGGCGATCGCCAGGGAACGGCTGGAGGTCTCGCTGGGCTCGCGAGCGCGCGCCGTGCTCGAGCCGGGCGCGCAGGTGAAGTGGGACGGCGCCGACGTCGTGCAGGCGCACGGCGACGTCTTCTACCGCGTCGAGCCAGGCGCACGCTTTCGCGTGCACACCCCGGCGGGCGACGTGGAGGTCGAGGGCACGTGCTTCGCGGTGAAGATCCGCGGTGAGGGTGATGCGATGAACAAGCGAGACGCGAAATCAGGAGTCATCGGCGCGGCGCTCTCGGCGCTCGCCTTCGTTGGCGTGTACGAGGGCAAGGTCGCGGTCTCGCATGCGGGCAGCCGCGTCGACGTCGGCGCCGGCGAGTCGGCGCAGGCCGGGAGCGACGGCGTGCATGCGTCCGGAAACCTCGGCGACGGCGAGAAGGCGTTCGATGCCAAGGCGAGCGCCGCGTCGGGCGACACTCCGCTCGCGCAGGCGAACGACAACCTCGTGGCGCAGGTGAGCGAGTACCGCTCGCGGCTCGAGGCCATCGCCGCCCAGAAGATCGAGCTCGAGCAGCAGCTGAAGAGGAGCGAGGACAAGCTCGCCGCCGCGGACGGCGGTCCGGGCCGCACACGCGCCGAGTACGACCTCACGCAGGAGGACTGGGCGGAGCTCGCGAAGAAGGGCCAGGTGAAGTACCGCGTGCCGTGCCTCGGGAGCGATGGCTGGGACTTTCCGGCCTCGAAGCTCCAGACCCTCGGCCTCGCGCCGCAGGACGCGGCGGTCCTCAAGGACGCCTACCAGCGGTCCCACGATCGCGTGTGGAAGGAGATCCGGCCGCTCTGCGTCGCGGCGCTCGGCGCGACCCCCGACGTGATCGACAAGATCGGCGCCGACCAGTGTCCGCATCTCATCTACGACGCGGCGGTGCGCGCCGACCCCGAGGCGGCGCGCGAGGCGCACACGCAGGCGGCGGAGATCCGCGCCGGGCTCCGCCCCGAGCCCGGTCCGAACGACAAGGTGAACCCGGTCACGAGGATGTTCCTGATCCTCACCGGCGCGAACGGCGCGTTCGAGCAGGATCTCGCGAAATCATTCGGGCCGGAGGAGGCGCATCGCCTCGCCCAGTCCGACGAGATGTGCAACAGCAACAGCCGCTGGGGCGGCGGCAAGAAGCGCGGCGAGGGGAACTGAGGAAGTGATCGCGCACCCCCGCGCGGCGCTCACTTCCCGAGCAGCCTGAGCACGACCGCCGCGAGCACCGCCCCGACCACGAGGAAGCCGAGCGCGATGCCGACGAGCAGCGCGATGGGCGGCTTCGAGGCGGGCGCGAGGTTCGGCAGCGGGCTCGACCGCGGAGCCACCGGGACGGCGCGGCCGCCCGGAGCAAGCGGCGCCATCGGGGTCGGCAGCGCGTTCACCGACGGCTGCATCGCGCGCGGCGGCGCTGCATCGCGGTACGGCGGCACCTCGGTCAGCCCGTTCAGCACCGCGCCCAGCGCGTGCGCGAACTCGGCGGCCGACTGGTAGCGGTCGTCGCTCTTCTTCTCGAGCGCCTTCGACAGGATCGTCCAGAGCAGCGGCGGGAACGTCTTGCCCGGCACGCGCTCGTTGATCGGCTTCGGCTTCGTCGTGACGTGGAGCTGGATGAACTCCATCGGGTTCTTCGCGTCGAACGGGAGCTTGCCGGTGAGCACCTCGTAGAGGATCACGGCGAGCGAGTAGATGTCGCTGCCCGGCGTCAGGCTCTTGCCCTGGGCCTGCTCGGGGCTCATGAACTCCGGCGTGCCGAAGACCATGCCCTCCTGCGTGAGGATGATCGATCCGGGGCGCATCTCGCGCTCGGTCACCTTCGCGAGACCGAAGTCGAGCACCTTCGCGAAGTCCTTCAGGCCGCCCTGGGTCGTGACGAAGATGTTCTCGGGCTTGAGATCGCGATGGATGATCCCCGCCCGGTGCGCCTCGTCGAGCGCGTTGCACGCCTGGATGAGGATCGGCAGCCCGCGCTCGATGGTCATCGGCCCCTCGGACCTGACCGTCTGGTTCAGGTTCTTGCCCTCGAGGTACTCCATGACGCTGTAGAGCGAGCCGTCCTCGAGCTCGCCGTACAAGTAGACCTTCACCGTGTTCGGGTGGGTCAGGTGGCTCATCGCGCGCGCCTCGCGGCGGAAGCGCGATACGAGATCCTTGCGGCTGGCGAGCTTGGGGTGGAGGATCTTGATCGCCACCATCCGGTTCATCGCCGGCTGGAGGGCCTTGTAGACCGACCCCATCCCGCCCGA
>JAQBQL010000145.1 GCA_028287035.1 Labilithrix sp.
GCGCCGCCCGCCGCCCCGCCCACGGGCCCGCCCGCCGCGGCGGTGCCCGAGGGCGCCGCCCTCACCGAGACCACCACGGTGAGCGCCGAGCCCGCGCTGGTGAGGCTCGAGTACGAGGAGGACGAGGACATCGACCCGACCAAGATCGGCGCCGCCGGCTCCGCGCCGGCGCGTGCGATCTACCAGGCCCCGGTGCAGCGCATCGTCTACGACGACGACGCGGAGGAGGAGCAGCCCACCGCCGCGCAGCCGCTCTTCCTCGTGAGCGCGGCTGCCCAGACCGACCCCGGACGCCGTCGCAAGCGCAACGAGGACAGCCTCCTCGTGCAGGAGAACGTCGGCCTCTACGTGGTGGCCGACGGGATGGGCGGCTATCGCGGGGGCGAGCTCGCGAGCCAGCTCGCCGTGAAGACGATGGCGGAGGCCTTCGAGACCGGACGGTTCGACGGCGACCCGCACGACACGGTGCCTCGCCAGGCAAGCGAGCTCGCGCGCGCCATCCAGATGGCGAATGCGGCGATCCTCGAGACCGCCACCGCGCGCCCCGAGCTCGAAGGCATGGGCACCACCATCTGTGCCGCTCGTTTCTCGGTCAGCAAGCAGCGCGTCTTCATCGCGCACGTCGGCGACAGCCGCTGCTACCGGCTCCGTGACGGCGTGTTCGCGCAGATGACCGCCGACCACACGATGGCCGATCACGGCGTCAAGGGGCCGGGCGCCGCGCACCTCAGCCGCGCGGTCGGCATCTGGCCGATCGTGCCGATCGACGTCGTGATGGGCGTCCCGCTCGCCAACGACGTCTACCTTCTCTGCTCCGACGGGCTCACGAAGATGCTCGACGACGACGTCATCGCGACGGTCCTGAAGAGCGAGGATGACCCGAAGGCTGCGGTCGAGCGCCTCGTCCTGTTCGCCAACTCGCGCGGCGGCAAGGACAACATCACCGTCGTCCTCGTCCGCGTGGTGCCGCCGGAATGGCGGCCGAAGCCGGCGGAGCCGTCCGACGCGTCCGTCGAGACCCCCGCTTCGAGCGCGCCGCCCGCGTCGTGAGCGGGACGCTTCGCACTGTAGCGCGATGTAAGGAGCCGGCCCGCGCGGTGACCCACGATGCAACCCCGTAAAATCACCGTGGAAGCGTGCCCGGCGTGGTACATTTTTCCAGGCTTCGGCGCGCGCCGTACGCGCGGACGACGGAACAATTGAGGAGCGGATGGGCGAGGCTATCTTCGGCAAGTATCGGTTGATCGCCGAGCTCGGACACGGCGGGATGGCGGACGTCTTCCTCGCGGTGATCGCCGGCCCGGTGGGCTCCGGCTTCAGCAAGCTCACCGTCATCAAGCGGCTTCGGCAGAACCTCGCCGAAGAGGCGGAATTCATCGAGATGCTCGTCGACGAGGCGCGCATCTCGGCGCGCCTCAACCATCCGAACGTCGTGCAGACGAACGAGGTCGGCTCCGTCGGGAGCCACTACTTCCTCGCGATGGAGTACCTCGACGGGCAACCGCTCCACCGCATCCAGCACCGCGCGATGCAGAAGGCGAAGCTCGCGAACGATCCGGCTCATGCCGCCCGCCGCGCGGAAGCCGAGGGTGGCCCGGCATCGACCGCCCTCCTCGCCGCCGATCCGTTTCCGAAGGCGTACCAGTACCTCGTCATCGCCGACACGCTCGCGGGGCTGCACCACGCTCACGAGCTCGCCGATTACGACGGGACCCCGCTCGAGATCGTTCATCGCGATGTCACGCCTCACAACGTCTTCGTGACGTACGAGGGCCAGGTCAAGGTCGTCGACTTCGGCATCGCGAAGGCGGCGGGCCGCGCGTCCGAGACGCGCCAGGGCGTCGTCAAGGGCAAGGTGCGTTTCATGGCGCCCGAGCAGGCGATGGGGCAGCCGGTCGACCGCCGCGCCGACATCTACTCCGTCGGCATCATGCTCTGGGAGGCCGCGACGGGGCGGCGCCTGTGGAAGGATCTCGACGACCTCGCGGTCGTGAAGGCCCTCGTCACCGGGAACGTGCCGACGTCGCCGCGCACGATCGACCCGAACGTCCCTGAGGCGATCGACCGTATCTGCCAGAAGGCGCTCGCGTCCGATCGTGACGAGCGATACGCGACCGCCGAGGACTTCCGCGTCGATCTCGAGCAGTACCTCGCGGAGAGCGGGCAGCTCGTGAATGCCCGCCGCAAGCTCGGCGCGTGCGTCTCGGAGCTGTTCACCGACAAGCGCGCCGAGATCCGCGCGGTCATCGAGAAGCAGCTCGCCGCCATGAAGTCGGCGTTCACGTCCGACGTCGGGCTCGTGAGCATTCCGGTCGACACCGGCAGCTCGGGTTCGCTCTCGTTCCCGGGCACGTCGTCGGGTGCGGTCGCCCTCAGCGGGCTCAGCGCGCCGGTCCCGAGGGCGCCCGGTAGCGAGCCTGCCACGGCCATCCAGGGCACGGGGAGCCGCCCGGCCTCCATGCCGCCGCGTCGCTCGCGCACGGTCTTCGCGGTCGGCGCGGCGGTCCTTGCGACCGGCGCCATCGTCCTCGGATTCCGTTCGAGCTCGCAGCGCGCCGAGGCAACGCCGGCCGTCGCCGCTGCCACGGTCGCCAGCGCGCCGGCCGCGCCCGTCGAGGCGGCGCGCGACGTGCGCGTGAAGATCACCGCGCTACCGGCCACCGCGAAGCTCACGCTCGACGGGGCGCCGATGACGTTGCCCTACGAGTCACGGCTGCCGCGAGATACCCGTGAACACTACGTTCGCGCGGAAGCGCCCGGCTTCGAGCCGCAGACGCAGACGCTCCGCTTCGACAGCGACGTGGTCGTCACCGTGGCGCTCAACAAGGTCGGCGCTACGGCCGCCAACGTCACGCCTGCGGCAGGGGCGGGAGGGGCGGCGCACTGGACGCCGAGCCCGCAAGCCAGTCGACGGACCCCCGCCGACCCCACGCCCCCCGCCACGTCGAGCGCTCCGCCGGTCGCCGCGTCCGCAGCGTCGACCGCCAAGCAACCCGCCCCGAAGCCCGACATCGACAAGGGCGACCCCTGGGCCGCGGGCCACTAGCCGACGTGCGCGCGGCGCCGCCGCCGCATCACAGCGCGTAGCCCTTGAATTGCCGCTCGTAGAGCCGGCGGTAGACGCCGTGCGCCGCAAGGAGCTGCGCGTGCGTACCGCGCTCGACGACCGTGCCGCCGTCGATGACGAGGACCTGATCGGCTTCCCGGATCGTGCTCAGGCGGTGCGCGATGACGAAGCTCGTGCGGCCTTTCATCAGGGTGGCGAGAGCCTTCTGGATGCGTGCCTCGGTGCGCGTATCGACGTTGCTCGTCGCCTCGTCCAGGATCAGGATCGGCGGGTCCGCGACGAGGGTCCTCGCGATCGCGAGCAGCTGGCGCTGGCCGTGGCTCAGCGTGGCGGCGCGCTCGGAGAGGACGGTCTGGTAGCCGTCGGGGAGCTGCCGGATGAAGGCGTCGGCCTCGGCGAGCTCGGCGGCGTGCAGCACCTCCTCGTCGGTCGCGGACAGCCGCCCGTAGCGGATGTTCTCCATCACCGTGGTGCTGAAGAGGAACGTGTCCTGGAGCACGAGCCCGAGCCTGCGCCGCAGCGCGCTCTTCTCGACCTGCCGGATGTCCGTGCCGTCGACGGTGATGACGCCGTGCTCGATCTCGTAGAATCGCGTGAGCAGGTTGATGATGGTCGTCTTGCCGGCGCCCGTGGGGCCCACGAGGGCGACCATCTGCCCGGCGCGCGCGTGGAGCGAGACGTCGCGGAGAACGGGGCTCCCCGGCCGGTACCCGAACGTGACGCCGTCGAAGCGCACGTCGCCACGGATCGCCTCGGGCGCGGCGGCTCCGGCGTTCTCCTCCGACGCCGTGTCGATGGTCTCGAAGACCCGCTCCGCGCCCGCCACGGCGCTCTGGAGCGTGTTGTAGACGGTGGAGAGCTGGCGTAGCGGCTGGAAGAAGCTCAGCGCGTAGCTGATGAAGGTGGCGATCACGCCGACGGTGACGAGGCCACGAAGCGCGAGCGTCGCGCCGGCGCCGGCGAGGACGATGATGAACAGGTTGCCGAGCACCACGGTGAGCGGCATCAGCATCAGCGAGTACGTGCTGGCATATACCCCCGATGCGTAGCCCCTTTCGTTGGCCTCCTCGAAGCGCGCCAGTGCCGACTCGTTACGGCTGAATGCCTTGTTCACGCGCTGACCGCCGATCGCCTCGGCCATCACCCCGTTGAGCTGACCGAGGTCGCGCTGCAGCTCCTTGAAGCCCTTCCGCGTGTAGGCAGCGACGAGGCGCGTGAACCAGTACATGATGATCACGACGGCCACGGAGGCGAGCGCGAGCCGGACATTGAGGAGGAACATCGCGCCGAGAATGCCGACGATCGACAAGATGCTCGCGACGAGCGTGGTCACGTTCTGCCCGACGGCCTGGTTGATGGCATCGATGTCGCTGGTGAGCCGGCTCATGATCTGGCCGCTGCCGCTGCGGTCGTAGAAGGCCACCGGCAACGTCTGGAGATGGCGGAACAGGTCGCCACGTACCCGCGCGAGCGCGAGCTGCGCCACGCGCGCCATCAGGAAGCTGGCGGCGAGCTGGCAGATGCTGCTCGCCAGGTAAGCGGCGATCATCAGACCGGCGACGACGGCGAGGCCGGACGCATCGTGCCCGGCGATGAAGCGGTCCAGCGCCAGCCCGACCAGGTAGGGCCCGACCAGGCCGAGCAGCGAATAGGCGACGATGCAGCCGCCCGCGAGCACGAGCGAGCCGCGGAAAGGCGCGAGATAGGCGAGGAGGCGCACGATGGCGCCGCGCGGATCCCTGGCGCGCGGCGGGGCGGGCGCGGGTCCCTTCCGGGCCGCGGGAACGGGGCCAGCGTCACTCACGAGGGCACTCCGGTCCCGAGCTGCGATTCCTGGATCTCGCGGTACACGTCGCTCGACTGCATCAGCTCGGTGTGCGTTCCCGCCGCCACGACGCGGCCGTTGTCGAGCACCACGATCCGGTCCGCCTCGAGCACCGAGCTTATCCGCTGGGCGACGATGACGGTGATGCGCTCGCCCGCGGTGGCGGCGAGCGCCTCCTGGATCTTCGTCTCGGTCTCGAGGTCGATCGCGCTGGTCGCGTCGTCGAGGATCAGGATCTTCGGGCGGACGAGGAGCGCGCGAGCGATGGCGATGCGCTGCTTCTGACCGCCCGAGAGGTTCGTTCCGCGCTCCTCGACGTGGCTGTCGTAGCCCCCGGCGAGCTGGAGGATGAAGTCGTGCGCCTGGGCCGCCTTCGCGGCAACGAGGACCTCGTCCACGCTCGCGTCGGGCCGGCCGTAACGGATGTTGTCGCGGATCGTTCCCGAGAAGAGCACCGTGGCCTGCGGGACGATGCCGATCGCGCTGACCAGGGAGCGTTCGGTCAGGCCGCGGACGTCGTGCCCTCCGACGAGGACGCGCCCCGACGTGACATCGTAGAAGCGGGGGATGAGGTTCACGAGCGTCGACTTGCCGGCGCCGGTCGAGCCCACGATGGCGAGCGTCTCGCCGACCCGGACGTCGAAGCTGACGTGCTGCAGGATGGGCTCTTCGCCGTAGGCGAACGAGACGTCGTCGAAGACGAGATGCGCGGCTTGCCCGGGCTCGAGCGGTATTGCGCCGGGGGCATCCTGCACGTCGGGGACGGTATCGAGGATCTCCGCGGCGCGCCGGGCGGACACGAGGCCGGCCGCCCACACGTTCGACAGCGTGGTCATCATCACGAGCGGGGCCATCGTCATGAACAGGTAGTTCGTGAAGGCCACGATCTGCCCCGCGGTGAGCCGCCCGACCATGGCCTGACGCCCGCCGAACCAGATCACGATGACGACGCCCGCGTTGACGCACAGGGAGAGCACCGGCGCCATGCGCGACATGAACGTGGCGACCTCGATGGAGCTCGCGGTCAGCGCCTCGTTGGCCGTCTCGAAGCGCGTGGCTTCGAAGTCCGCGCGCACCACGGCCTTGACGAGCCGGACGCCCGCCACGTTCTCGTGGAGCACTTCGTTGAGCAAGTCGAGCTTCTGCTGCGAGGCGCGGAAGAGCGCCCCCATCCGCGTCACGAAGTACCCGATGAGCACGGAGGTCAGGAGGAGCAGCGGGAGCACCGCGAGGGCCAGCGCGCGGCTCGTCACGAACATGAGGACGACGCTGCCCAGCATGAGCAGCGGCGCACGGGTGCCGATCCGCAGCGAGATCTGCGACGGACCACGGACCGCGCTGACGTCACTGGTGAGGCGAACCAGCAGCTGTCCGGTGTGCTGCCGGTCGAGATCCCGGAAGGAGAAGCTCTGGATGCGAGCGAAGAGCGTGCGGCGGAGGTCGCGCGCGATTCCCTCGCCGACCCGCACCGAGAGCACGTTGTTGACGAGCGAGAGGAGCCCGCTGAGGACGGTGATGACGAGCATCACGAGCGCCGTCACCCTCACGACGGACCGGTCGTTGCCGCCGATCCCCACGTCGATGATGCGCTGGATGAGCCGGGGAATCGCGAGATCGAGCGCGACGAGCAGCGTCAGGGTGAGCACCGCGAGCAGGGAAGAGCGCCGGTAGGGCCGCATCAGCCCGAGGAGCCATCGAAGATCGCGCATGAACGCCCGGAATGTACCCGGTGCCGTCGGGCCGCCGGATCCGAATCCGCGGCACCAGGAAAATGCGGCGGCTTCCGCCCGACTTCGAACTAGGACCGACGACCGCAGCTGTTAGGCGTCCGTTAGACATCGTCCACGCTTTTCCCGGGAAACGACGGGGGCGCTGTCCGGGCCTGCGCGCGGCTCCATTCTCCGCGTTCCAGGTCCTTCGCCGACGTACTAGCGTCCGCCGGATGCATCGTCCGATCTCGCTCATGGCCGCACTCCTCACTGCACTCGCCGCGATGGTGACGACCGGCGAGGCGAGCGCGCAGGGGTCCGGGAACGTGCCGGGCCCCGCGGGCTCCGCGCCGGTCGCCGCTCCGGGCACGACGCCGGCCCCGGGAAGCGTGGCGGCTCCCAATGGGCCGGACGGCAAGGCGCCGATGACCGCGACCACCGAGGAGGTCCAGCCGGCCAAGGACCCCGCGCGAAACACCGACCTCGTGCCGCAAGTGGCCCAGGCGCGGCCCGCGGGCCGCGTGACGTTCGACGTGGACCCGATCGCGGACATCGGCGTCATCGCCGTGTCGATGGGCTTCGCGGGGGTCCTCGAGCTGATCAACGGCACCGGCGAGATCCGGCCGCAGCCGGTCTCGGCCGACTTTCATCGCAATCAGCTCCTCGGCATCGATCGCGGAGCGCTCTCGCAGACGCCCGATTCGAAGGCCGGCAGCCGTTCGACGATCGGGCTCGCCGCGGCGGTCGCCTTTGCCTTCATCGACCCGGTCCTCAGCGGCTTCCGCGAGAAGAGCGTCCAGACCGGCCTCGTCGACGGCATCCTGTACGCCGAGTCGCTCTCGCTCACGATCGCCGCGACCGACATGGTCAAGATGGCCGTCCGCAGGCCGCGACCCTTCGCGTACATCGACGCGGAAGCCCACAAGGGAGATCCCAACTTCGTGGCGAGCACGAACAGCGGCGTGTCGTTCTTCTCGGGGCACGCATCCATGGTTGCCGCAGTGGGCGGCACCGCGACGTACCTCGCGTTCGCGCGTTCTCCGCACACCGTCCGGCCGTGGATCACGCTCATCGCCGCCGCCGGTCTGTCCACCTTCGTCTCCATCGAGCGCGTCCGCAGCGGCGCCCACTTCCCGACAGACGTCATCGCCGGGAGCATCGCCGGCGCGGGCATCGGCGTCGTCGTGCCGCACCTTCACCGCTCCGAGGACATCAAGCAGCGGCGGGTCTGGGTCGGCTACGCGGCGGCCCCCGCGACCGACGGCTACGAGCAGCCGAAGGGTGGCGTTCTCACGGCCAGCGGCTTCTTCTGAGGTCGGCTCGAAGGTAGCGCTCTCCGGATCGACGGCGGCCCTGTAACGCCGTCAGGTCCCGTGCGTCTGCAGCTGGACACGCACGGGGCGGGGGAGCATGCTTGGCCGCCCCCTCCCCCCGGGGGATGGGATAGCCATGAAGAACGAGCCCGACCAGAAGACACGTACGGCGCCCGCGGACCCGGTTGCAAAGAAGGACGCGCTCGCCCGCTTGCGGAGCATCGAGGGGCACATGCGCGGCGTCATCCAGATGGTCGAGGACGACGGCTACTGCATCGACGTCCTCCAGCAGACGAAGGCGATCCACGCGGCGCTCTCGCGGATCGAGACCCTCCTCCTCGAACGGCACCTCCACCATTGCGTCGCGACCGCCATCCGGTCCGACAAGCCGCGCGAGCGCGAGCGCGTCGTGGGCGAGCTGCTCGACGTGTTCCGGGCTGCGTCGGGGAGGTCGCGATGACCTGGGCCTCCGTCCATCGCATCGTGGCGACCGCCGGGTTCTCGTTCCTCGCGGCGTGCGCGTCCACGTCACCGAAGTCGGCCTTCGACGACGTGGCCCACGGCGTCGAGCAGCGAAGCGGACAGCGCGTCCGGTGGGACCGGAACACGAAGGAGGACGCCGCCGCGACGCGGACCATCGACGCGCTCCTCGCGCGGGAGCTCACGGTCGACGGCGCGGTGCAGGTCGCGCTCCTCGGCAATCCGCGGCTCCGCTCCTCGTTCGAGGAGCTGTCGATCGGTCAGGCCGACCTCGTCCAGGCGGGCCTCCTCGCCAATCCCGTCTTCACCGTCGGGCGCACCGCCTGGGAGGCTGAGCATCTTTCGCCGAACCTGTTCGCGAGCGTCGAACAGAGCTTCCTCGACATCGTCACGCTGCCCTTGCGCAAGCGCGTCGCCGCGGCCGATCTCGAGGCGACGAAGCTGCGCGTCGCCGACGAGGTCCTCGGACTCGCTGCCGAGGTGCGGTCCGCGTTCTACACCGCGCAAGCCGCACAGCAGGTGGTCGCGGTACGGCGCCTCGTCTCCGACGCGGCGGTCACGTCCGCCGATGTCGCCCGGCGGCAGTACGAGGCGGGCAACATGAGCGACCTCGCGCTCACCGCCGAGCTGGCGCTCGCGTCGAGGGGTCGCCTCGATCTGGCGCGGGGCGAGGGCGAAGCGGCGGTGGCGAAGGAACATGTCACGAGGCTCATGGGCAGCTGGGGCACGCGTGCGGCCTTTTGGATGTCGCCCCGGCTCCCCGAGCTGCCGCAGGCCGAGGTCGACCCCTCTCGTCTCGAGTCCATCGCCATGGATCAGCGGCTCGACATCGGCGCCGCCCGGCAGCAGGTGGAGGCCCTCCGCCGTGCGCTCACGCTCGCTCGCACCACCCGCTGGACCGGCCGGGTCTCCGTCAACGTCGAGGCCGGCCGGCTCCGCGGCAGTCATCACGTGTCGCTCGGCCCGAGCGTGTCGCTCGAGGTCCCCCTCTTCGACCAGCGCCAAGCCGCCATCGCGCGGCTCGAGGCATTCGAGCGGCAGGCCGAGAACAACCTCGAGGCCCTTGCCATCGATGCGCGCTCCGACGTGCGCGCCGGTCGCGCCCGCATGATGGCCGCCCGCAAGGTCGTGGAGGAATATGGCAAGGTCCTCGTGCCACTCCGCGAGACCCTCGTGAAGCTCTCGCAGCAGCAATACGACGCCATGCTCCTCGGCGTCTACCAGCTGCTCCAGGCCAAGCAGACCGAGTTCGACACCTATCGCGAGTACGTGGAGGCACTGCGCGACTACTGGGTCGCGCGGAGCGACCTCGAACGGGCGGTCGGGACTCGCCTCGATTCACCGGACCGCCACGTTCACTGATCGGAGAGCAACATGCGATTCATTCGTCCGGTGATCTTCCTGATTCTGTTGCTCGTCGCCTGGCCGGCGCGCTCGGCCCTGGCGCAGTACACGCCGGTCGTGACGCCGAACGGCTCGACGCTGCCCTTCACGATGAAGGACGGCTGGAAGGAGTTCCGGCTGACCGCCGAGCCCGTGAAGCGCGAATTCGCCAAGGGCATGATCGTCAATGCGTGGGGCTACAACGGCTCGACGCCGGGACCGACCATCGAGGCCGTCGAAGGGGACCGCGTCCGCTTCTACGTCACGAACAAGCTGCCCGAGCGTACCAGCGTCCACTGGCACGGCATCCTCCTCCCGAACGGGATGGACGGCGTGTCGGGGTTGAACCAGCCGCACATCGAGCCCGGCGAGACGTACGTCTACGAGTTCACCCTGAAGCAGAACGGGGTCTTCATGTACCACCCGCATTCGGACGAGATGGTCCAGATGGCAATGGGCATGATGGGCTTCTTCGTCATTCACCCCCGGATCCCCGAGGTGCCGAAGGTCGACCGGCATTTCGTGGTGATGCTGCACGAATGGTTCGTCGAGCCGGGGACCGCCACTCCCAATCCGAACGTGATGACGGACTTCAACCTCTTCACGTTCAACAGCCGCGTCTGGCCGGGAACCGACCCGTGGGTCGTGAAGAAGGGTGAGCGCGTCCGGTTCTCGTTCGGCAACCTGTCGATGGATAGCCACCCGATTCACGTGCACGGCTACCAGTTCGAGGAGGTCGGCACGGACGGCGGTCCGGTGCCGAGATCGGCACGACGGCCGGAGACGACGGTGAGCGTCCCGGTCGGCGCCACGCGGACCGTCGAGATGGTGGCGAACGTCGAGGGCGACTGGGCATTTCATTGCCACAAGTCCCATCACACGATGAACGCGATGAGCCATGACGTTCCCAACATGGTCGGGGTGAGCCAGCCGGCGGCGCTGGAGGACCGGGTGCGGGCGATCCTTCCCGGCTACATGGCAATGGGCGAGACGGGAATGGGCAACATGATGGACATGGGCCGCCCGAAGAACACGCTCCCCATGATGACCGGGGACGGGCCGTTCGGACCCGTGGAGATGGGCGGCATGTTCACGATCCTGAAGGTACGCGCCGGGATCACGAGCTACGCCGACCCGGGCTTCTACCAGCATCCGCCGGGCACCGTCGCCCGCAAGGTCGCGCCATGAGCCGCGACGTACTGCCGGTCCTCGTCGAGAACCACCGGCGCTTTCTCGGCTTCCTCGAGAGCAAGGTCGGCAGTCGCGCGACGGCCGAGGAGATCCTGCAGGGCGCATTCGTGAAGAGCATCGAAGCCTCGCGGGCGATCCGCGAGGAGGAGAGCGCCGTCGCGTGGTTCTACCGTGTCCTGCGGAATGCGGTCGTCGACCACCACCGCCATCGCGGCGCGGAGGAGCGAGCGCTCGCGCGGTTCGCGGCCGAGATGCCCGAGCGCGTGGAGGACGCGCCGGATTCGCTCAGTGGGCCGGTCTGCGCCTGCATCGGGGATCTCCTCGGGACGCTGCGCGCCGAGGATGGCGAGCTCCTTCGACAGGTCGACGTCGATGGGGCGGCGGTCGTCACCGCCGCTGCCGACCGGCACATCACCCCCGGCGCGGCGAGAGTGCGGCTCCATCGCGCCCGGCAAGCTCTGCGGCGGCGCGTGGAAGAGACGTGTGGCACGTGCGCCACCCACGGGTGCCGCGATTGCACCTGCGGCGCTCGACCGGAGCTCGGCATGTAACGCTCCCGGGGCGGGCCCGTCAGCAAGGCAAGATGATGGAGTCCTCGATGAAGCCAGGCCAATCGACAACCGGAAAAAGCTGCTGCTCGGGCCACACGAAGTCACCGGCTGCCCGTCCCGCAGGGCGCGGCTCGTACACGTGCCCGATGCATCCCGAGGTCGTCCAGGACCACCCTGGCGCCTGTCCGAAGTGCGGAATGGCGCTCGACCCGGTCGCCGCCTCCTTCTCCGACGAGGAGAGCCCGGAGCTCGTCGACATGCGCCGCCGCTTCCGGGTGACCACGCTGTTCACGATCCCGCTCTTCGTCCTCGCGATGGGCGAGATGATCCCGGGCGATCCACTAGGGAGCGCTTTGCCTCACGGCTGGCGGAGCCTCGTCGAGCTGGCGCTCGCCGCGCCGGTCGTCTTCTGGGGCGGGCTTCCGTTCTTCGAGCGCGCGTGGGCTTCCTTGAAGCTCCGCAGCCCCAACATGTTCACGCTCGTCGCGCTCGGGAGCGGCGCCGCGTTCGCCTACAGCGTCGTGGCCACGCTCGCGCCCGGCGCTTTTCCCGCGACGTTCAGGGGTCATCACGGGGAGGTCGGGGTCTACTTCGAGGCCGCCTCGGTCATCGTCACGCTCGTGCTGCTCGGGCAGGTGCTCGAGCTCCGCGCCCGCGGTCAGACGAGCGGCGCCATCCGCGCGCTGCTCGGGCTCGCGGCGAAGACCGCGCGACGGGTCGGGCCCGGCGGGGACGAGGACGTCCCGGTGGAGGAGCTGCGCGTCGGCGACCACGTGCGCATCCGGCCGGGCGAGCGGGTGGCGGTCGATGGTGTGATCGCGTCGGGCTCCTCGGTCATCGACGAATCGATGATCACCGGCGAGCCGGTCCCCGTCGGGAAATCAGCGGGCGATCGCGTGACCGGCGGAACGGTCAACGGAACGGGCTCGCTCCTCGTGGAGGTCGACCGCACCGGGAAGGGCACGATGCTCGCCCAGATCGTGCGGATGGTGAGCGAGGCGCAGCGGAGCCAGGCGAAGGTCCAGAAGATCGTCGACAAGGTGTCTGCGGTCTTCGTCCCCGCGGTCATCGTGATCGCGCTCGTCACGTTCGCGGTCTGGATGACGTTCGGGCCGGAGCCACGGCTTGCCCATGCCCTCGTGAACGCGGTGGCGGTGCTCGTCATCGCCTGCCCGTGCGCCCTCGGGCTCGCGACGCCGATGTCGATCATGGTCGGCATGGGCCGCGGGGCAGGGGAGGGGATCCTCGTGAAGAACGCCGACGTCCTCGATCGGTTCGAACGGGTCGACACGCTCCTGCTCGACAAGACCGGAACCATCACCGAGGGACGCCCGACCGTCGTGACCGTCACCGCTCTGGTCGGCATCGAGCGCGAGGAGCTCCTCTCGTACGCCGCCGCCCTCGAGCGGCAGAGCGAGCATCCGCTCGGCGCCGCGATCCTGCGCGCTGCGCCGCGCTCGGCGCGCCCGCTCGAGGCCAGTGACGTCGAGACGATCGGCGGCGAAGGGGTCGCCGGGGTGGTCAACGGGCGGGCGGTCATGGTGGGGAACGAGAGGCTACTGGCCCGCCGGGGCCGCGAGCTGGGCGCGAGGGACGAGGTCGAGCGGCTGCGGCGCGCAGGACAGATCGTCATCCACGTCGTGGTCGATGGGCGGGGTCACGGCGTCGTCGGGATCACCGATCCCGTCAAGCCCTCGTCGCGGGCGGCGGTGGCCACGCTGCGCAAGGCGGGAATCCGCGTCGTCATGGTGACCGGCGACGACGAGGCGACGGCGCGGGCGGTCGCCCAGGAGGTCGGCATCGACGAGGTCCGCGCCGGCGTCATGCCGACCGAGAAGGCCGCCGTCGTCAAGGAGCTCCAGCGGGCGGGACGCGTCGTTGCCATGGCCGGCGACGGCATCAACGACGCGCCTGCCCTCGCGCAGGCCGACGTCGGCATCGCGATGGGCGCCGGGACCGACGTGGCGATCGAGTCCGCGGGCATGACCCTCGTGAAGGGCGACCTCCGGTCGATCGTGCGGGCACGCCAGCTGAGCGAGGCGACGATGCGGAACATCCGGCAGAACCTCGCGCTGTCGTTGATCTACAACCTGCTCGGCGTACCGGTCGCGGCAGGCGTCCTGTACCCCGCGTTCGGGGTCGTCCTGAGCCCGATGATCGCCGCCGCCGCCATGAGCCTCAGCTCCCTGTCGGTCATCGCGAACGCCTTGCGCTTGCGGGCGCCGCGAGCGACCGTCTCGCCGTCGAGGCTCGGCGGTGCTGCGCCGGCGCACGTGTAGTAAGCCGCTCGCGTGTCACCGGCGAAGAACTTCCTCGTTCACCTGCGACTGCCGTTCCAGGCGCTGCTCGCTCCGTTCATGTTGTTCGGGGCGGCCCTCGCCGAGGGGACGCCGACGTGGCGGTTCGGGCTCGCGTTCTTCGTGCTGCACGTCTGCTTCTACGGCGGGACGACCGCGTTCAACTCGCACTACGACAAGGACGAGGGCCCCATCGGCGGCCTCGAGAACCCGCCGCCCGCCGGCACGTGGCTCCTCCCCGGGAGTCTCGTGCTCCAGGGCATGGGGCTCCTGCTCGCGCCGGTCGTGTCGCGATCGTTCTTCGTGGTCTGCCTCGCGTTCGGGGTGCTCGGCGTCATGTACTCGCACCCTTCCGTTCGCCTGAAGGGCAAGCCGTGGCCGAGCTGGCTGACCGTGATCCTCGGGCAAGGCGCCCTCGGCGCCATCGCCGGCGTCACGGCGGTCGAGAACCCGATCCTGTCGGCGGAGCTCGCGTGCGGCGTGCTCGCTGCGGCTGCCATCGTCGGCGCGATCTATCCGCTCTCCCAGGTCTTCCAGATCGACGAGGACGCGCGGCGCGGCGACCGCACGGTGGCGATGATGCTGGGCCGCCCCAACGTCGCGAGCGTCGCGGCTGCGCTGTTCGCGATCGGCAGCCTCTTCATGGCCGCCGGCGCGCTCGCCGCGCACCGCTACGTCGAGCTGGCGCTGTTCGTGGCGGCACCGGTCCCCCTCGCGCTCGGCGCACGCTGGGCGTGCCGCCCGGCCGGTGACCGGCAGGTGTTCCGGCGGGTCGCGCGCTTCCAGATCGCCGCGAGCAGCGCTTTCGGGATCTACGCGCTGGTGCGCCTGTTCGTGCTGCGCTGAACGCGCCGCAGGAGGCCCGGGATCACTCGGCTGCCGAGAGCTCGGCGTGAGCCTCCTTGGCCACCTTTTCGAGGTCGTCGGCCTCGCGGTCGAGCGGGAAGTGCTCGACGCCGGCGAGGCGACGCTCGACGCGACGCGCGATCGATTCGAGCGTCACCCACTCGTCGTAGGGGATCTTGGACTCCTTCAGCTCGTGCCAGATGCCGATCAGGCGGCGGGTTGCGGCCTCGCCCACCGTGAAGCCCTGCTGCTCGTGGCGGCCGACCGTCTCGATGAGGCGCCCGAGGTCGTCCTGCAGCTCCTGACCCCGGTCGCTGCCCACGAGGTACGCGTCGGCGTCGATCTCGGTGCGCGAGAGCATTGCGCGAACGCGGGCCACCTTGTGGGCGTCACCCCGGAGCAGGAGATCCGCCGGGTAGAGATAGAGCTCGAGGTCCTTCGCGCGCACGCAGCGGACCTCCTCGGCGACGATCGGCTCGACCATCCCGCGCGCCAGCGTCTTCAGCGCGCGCGTCGAGAGCGACATGGAGACGGGCACCTCGGTGATCTCCGGCATCATCCCGGCGCGCGCGCACGCCTCGGCGAGCTCGTGGAGCACGGCGTCGTACCGGTTCGGGCGCGGCTGCAGGTAGACGTGCTCGTCGGCCCAGCCGCGGAGGGCGGAGGAGATCTTCACGACGGGCACGGTGACCACGGTGACGAGGAACGCCACGAGGTACCCGAGCGCGAGCGGGTAGCCATTGATCAGCGAGCGGAACACGCCGCCCTTGGCCTGGGGCGCCGCCCAGCGCGTCAGCGCCCCGACGAGGAGCGGAGCCAGGAATGCGAGCGCGCCCCAGACGATGCGGAGCACGTTCGACGAGATCCAGTGCTGCACGGGCAAGAACGCGAGCACCCAGGCGGCGACGCCCGGGAAGAAGAGCCCGACGACGAACACCGGCCAGCCGATCGACAGGAGCAGGGCGATCGAGATCGCAATCTCCTTCTTGCCGGACAGCCGACCGAACAGCGCAGTGACGGACCATCCGAAGATGGCCTGGACGATGTCGCCGAGCTTCTTGCCCAGGAAGCTGACGAGGAGAGAGAAGATCGCCATGCCCGCCGCGATTGCAGTGCGCGTGCCATCTGTACGACGCGCGCGCTGTCACGTACGAGCCAACGCTCGTCCGGCGTCAGCCGTCCTTGCGTTCCTTGTCCGGGGCCACCGAGACGGGTCTCGGGAAGAACCCGCTGCGCTTCGGATGGTGCGCCAGGTGGCCCTTGAGCTCGTCGAGCGTGAGCCCGCACGACCGCAGGATGGCGGACAGCATCGCGGGCTCGAGCGCGCCGAGGTCCGGGACCATGACGACCTTCCCGCTGCGGATGAGGATGGCCAGGCCGTTGGCCCGGCTGCGGATTCGGAAGCCCGCACGGAGGAGCGCCTCGACACAGGCGTCTCCGGTGATGATGTCTTCTTCCACGCCGTCACTCGATGCGAGCGCCGTGCCGCAGCGGCGCCTGGTCAGTGAAGGGCCCTGACACGCGGAAGTCGCGGGGTTTTGCACCCACACCGGCGAAAGGTGGTCCGTGCGGTCGAGCCCACCGCGCGCCTGGGCTCACCGAAACGCCTCACTTCACGAGGGCAGGGAGGCTCCGCCCTCGGGCGCTTTCTCGGCCTCCGCGGCTGTGGCGGCCTCGCCCTCACCGGCCGAGACCGGCGGCGCGCCGTCGAGCGCGGCGTAGCGTTCGAGCTTCCGGTACATGGTGCGTCGGTCGATGCCGAGCACCTCCGCGGCGCGCGACTTGTTGTTACCGACGAGCTTGAAGACGCGAAGGAGGTACCGCTTCTCGAGCTCCTCCATCGTGACGATCTCCGTCGGGTCGTTCGCGGTCGCGACGAAGCTGCCCGCGAGGTAGCCGCGCAGCTTCTCGGGGAGGTCCTCGACCGTGATCTGGTCGAAGCGCGCGAGCGCCACGGCGTGCTCGATGCAGTTCTCGAGCTCGCGAACGTTGCCCGGCCACTCGTACGCCATCAGGCGTTCGGCGGCGCGCTCGGACAGCTCCAGGGTCGGCTTGCCGCTCCGCTCCGAGAAGACCTTGAGGAAGTGGTGCGCGAGGTTCAGCGTGTCGGCCCCGCGCGCGCGGAGCGGCGGCACCTCCACCTTCACCACGTTGATCCGGTAGTAGAGGTCCTCGCGGAAACGCTTCTCGCGGACCTCGTTCTCGAGGTCGCGGTTCGTGGCGGCGACGATCCGTGCGTCGTACGGGATCTCGCGGTTGTCGCCGACCGGGCGGACCTTGCGCTCCTGCAGCGCGCGGAGCAGCTTCGGCTGCACGTCGATCGGCAGCTCGCCGATCTCGTCGAGGAAGAGCGTGCCGCCGTTCGCCTGCTGGAAGAGGCCGACGCGCGACGACTTGGCGTCCGTGAACGCGCCGCGCGCGTGACCGAACAGCTCGCTCTCGAGGAGCGAGTGCGGGACGGCCGCGCAGTTGATCGCGACGAACGGCCCCTCGCGGCGGCGGCTCTTCTGGTGGACGGCTCGCGCGACGAGCTCCTTGCCGGTGCCGGTCTCGCCGTGGATGAGGACGGACGCGTCGCTGTCGCCGACGCGCTCGATGAGGTCCGAGACCTTCCGCATCGCGGGGCTGCCGCCGACGATGATGCTCTGGCTCGCGTCGTTGGCGGCCCGGAGCTGCTTGATCTGGTCGCGAAGCCGCCGGTGCTGCACGGCGCGCGAGACGACGACCCCGAGGGTCTTGCTCTCGATCGGCTTCGTCACGAAGTCGTAGGCGCCGGCGCGGATCGCGCCCATCGCCGTCTCGAGGCTGCCGTGGCCGGTGATGAGAACCACGGGCATGTCCGGCCGCAGCGCGATGATGCGCTCGCAGAGCTCGAGCCCCGTCATCTCGGGCATCGTGAGGTCCGTCAGCACGACGTCGAAGTCGCGGGCGGTGACCTGCTCGAGGGCTTCGGCGACGGTCGTGCAGGACGTGACCTGCATGCCCTGGCGCGCGAGCGTCATCTCGAGAAGCTCACACGTCTCGCGCTCGTCATCGACCACGAGGACTTCCGTCTTCTTCATCGATGGCGCACCAGCACCGATCGTGCCAGGCGCGATCGGGGCGTTTGGCGCCTTATTTACCTGTTTTGCGAGGCATTTCGCCCCGACTCGAGCTACGGCGCCACAGGTAGCAGAGACGCCACGCTCCGGATGAGCATAACGCCACGCTCGCGCTCGGGTCCGGCAGCTATCTCTACTGATTTTCAGTCTTGGCGGGCTGCTCGTCCGAGGGGGTCTCTTCGGCGGGCGGCTGCAGCGCGCCGAGGCCCATGCCTTCGCCCTCGGATCGATCGATGTCGACCTGCGTCTGCGTGCGCGGGGGAGCGGCGGCGGGGGACGCCGGCTTCGCGGGGGTCTTACTCTCGGGTTCCGGCGTCATGGCCGGCAGCGGTGCAAGCTGGAGGCCCACGCGGAGCGGGCCGAGCGGCGGCCGTAACCATGCGAAACGCGTTGCGTTCGAGCGCGCGACGCGGCAGAAACAGCCTCGCCTGTCGCGGATCGCGCCACACCGGCGCATCCCAAATGAGGCGTAAAACCTCTGCTCATCTGCTTGCTCGAGCGCTAAGGTTGTCTTCCTTCGCCACGCAATTACGGTCCGTGGCACCTTTCCCCGCTCCGCTTCGCCTCATGTTCCTAAACCCCGATCGACTGTTCATGGAGACTGGATGAAGGGGCACGCGCTCGTCGTCGACGACGAACAAGAGACCTGTGACCTGCTGGAGATGACGCTCGTGCGTCACGGCTTCAAGGTCACCACCTCCACGAGCGCGCCGGCGGCGCTGGAGCTCGTCGCGTCCCAGGACTTCGACGTCGTGCTCACCGACCTGAGCATGCCGGAGATGAGCGGCCTCGACCTGTGCGAGCGGGTGCTCGGGACGCGTCCCAACATGCCCGTCGTCGTGATCACCGGACAGGGCAGCCTCGAGACCGCCATCGGCGCGATCCGCGTCGGGGCCTATGACTTCATCACGAAGCCGGTCGACCCGAAGCTCCTCTTCCTCAGCGTCTCGCGGGCCATCCAGCACCGGCAGCTCCAGGACGAGGTGAAGCGGCTCCGCGACGCGGCGAGTGACGGCACCGAGAGCGACCTCGTCGGCCACAGCGGTCCGATGCGGCGCGTCCACGAGATGATCGGCCGCGTCGGCGAGAGCGACGCCTCCGTCCTCATCCATGGCGAGACCGGCACCGGTAAGGAGCTCATCGCGCGCTCCATCCACATGCGTAGCCGGCGGGCGGACGGCCCGTTCGTCGCCATCAACTGCGCGGCCGTCCCCCAGGCGCTCATCGAGAGCGAGCTCTTCGGTCATGCGCGCGGCGCCTTCACCGACGCGAAGGTCGATCGCAAGGGGCTCTTCGTCCAGGCGAGCGGCGGCACGCTGTTCCTCGACGAGATCGGCGAGCTGCCGATCGACATGCAGCCGAAGCTCCTGCGCGCGCTGCAGGAGCGCAAGGTCCGCCCGGTCGGCGCGAACGCCGAGATCCCGTTCGATGCCCGCATCGTGGCCGCGACGAACCGGAACCTCGAAGACGAGGTCTACGAGAAGCGGTTCCGCGAGGACCTCTACTACCGGATCAACGTCGTGAAGATCGACGTGCCGCCGCTCCGCGAGCGCGGGGGCGACGTGCTCCACCTCGCCCAGTTCTTCCTGAAGCAGTTCGCCAACCGGAACCAGAAAGCCGCACTCGAGCTCTCGACGACCGGAGCCGAGAAGCTCATGGCCTACAACTGGCCGGGCAACGTTCGCGAGCTCGAGAACTGCATGGAGCACGCCGTCGCGCTTGCTCGGTTCGACCAGATCACGGTCGAGGACCTGCCCGAGAAGATCCGCGCGTACCGTGCCGAGCGCTTCGTCGTGGCGGCGAACGATCCCACCGAGATCGTCACGATGGACGAGCTCGAGCGCCGCTACATCTTGCGCGTGCTCGCGTTGGTCGGCGGCAACAAGTCGCGGGCTGCGCAGGTGCTCGGCTTCGACCGGCGCACGCTCTACCGGAAGCTCGAACGCTACGGGGACACGCGCGAAGGCGCGGTCACGGGTGGCGTCGACGGCTCGTCGGCCGAGCCCGCCGAAGCCTGACGGCGGGCCGGCTCATGGCGCCGGTCGCCTCACGCCTCACTCCTCACTGCTCGATGTGCTCACCGCTGAACCGGGACTTCTGCCCCTGGTTCTCGCGCAGGAGACCGACCGTCTGCGAGTCATCGCCACGGAGGTCTTTCAGCGCGCGCATGATGCGCTCGCGCCACTGATCGTGCTCCTCGACTCCGGTACTCTGGGTGCTCATGGCATCGCGCTCCGATGCACGGCCGATGCCGCGCGGCCGGCGTGTGCGTGCGCCAGAAACTTGCCCGGTTTCTGTGCAGTTCCGGAGACCTCTTGCCGGACTGTGACCGGCCGCTCCGCCCGGAAGGCGGGGCGAAATGAGACCTCGCCGAGGTTCGCATCAGAAACGCCGCGGGGTCGGCTACGCTGAGGACGGTGGCGACGTCGTCGTTGGACAGCGCGGGCCGCGAGAGCGAGGAGCACGATCCCCGCGCTGTGGCGCGCGTCGGGACCGTGCTCGACGCCAAGTGGACCCTGGAGCGGATCCTCGGCTCCGGCGGGATGGGGGCGGTCTACGCCGGCCGCCATCGCAACGGCGCCCGCGGCGCGGTGAAGATCCTGCACCCCGAGCTGGCGCGGCGCGCCGACGTGCGCGAGCGGTTCCTGCGCGAGGGATACGCCGCCAACCGCGTCGACCATCGCGGCGCGGTGCGGGTCCTCGACGACGACATCGTGAAGGAGGGACCCGATGCGGGGACCGCCTACCTCGTCATGGAGATGCTCGAGGGAGAGTCCCTCGAGGAACGTTCGATGCGGTCGCCGCCGCTCGGCGAGGCGGAGCTGCTCCGCTACCTCGACGAGACCCTCGCGGTGCTCGAGGCCGCCCACGCGAACGGCGTCGTGCACCGGGACCTGAAGCCCGCGAACCTGTTCCTCAACGCCGACCCGGCCGGGCACGGGGTGAAGGTCCTCGACTTCGGCCTCGCCCGCCTCGCCGAGGCGCAGCTCGTCACGACCGCGGGCCTCGCACTCGGCACGCCTTCCTTCATGGCGCCGGAGCAGGCGCTCGGAAAGCAGGACGAGATCGACGCGCGGACCGATCTGTTCGCGCTCGGCGCCAGCTGGTTCATGCTCCTCACGAATCGCGGCGTCCACGAGGCCGAGGGGGTCATCGAGCTGGTCGCGCGCATGGGCACGATGCCGGCGCCGAAGGTTCAGGAGGTTGCACCGTCGGCGAGTGACGACCTCGCGCGCATCCTCGACCGCGCCCTCGAGCTCCGTCGCGAGGACCGTTACCCGAGCGCCGCCGCGATGCGGGCCGACGTGCTCGCGGCACGCGCCGCGCGGGAGGAGTCGGCGGGGCGCCCGACGCGCGAGGTGGCGGCGGACGAGACCGTCCGCGCCGTGGCCGCCGCTCGCGGGTCACACGCGGAGAGGGAAAGCACCGCAAGTGCGCCGCCCCGACGTTCGCGGAGCGTCCGCCCGCTCGCCGCGTTCGGTCTGCTCCTCGTCCTCGGAGCGACGCTGCTGCTCGTCGTGCCGAAGGCGCGAGAGGCGGGCGCCGCGTCGCTGGCGGAGCTCGTGAGAAGGGGCGCCGGGGAGGTTCCGGTCGCGGGCACCGCGACGAGCCCGGGCGCGCTTCCGGCCGTCGCCGGCGAGGTCGCACCGGCGGCGCCGAGCGCGTCGACGGGTGAGCCGCAGGATCTGCTCGCTGCCGGAGCGTCCGACGCGGCCGCGTCCGGTGCGAGCGCCGTCGACGCCGCCGCCCTCGACGCCGCCGCGCTCGACGCCGCGCTCGACGGCGGGGCGCTCGACGCAGGTGACGACGACGAGGAGGAAGACGAGGACGACGCCTCGGCGCTGGCCGCGAGCGCGAACGCCGACGGCGGCGGCGCGAAGGGCTCGGCCGCCGCCGCAGGGTCCCATCCAGGCGGCAAGCGCCCGAGACCCGCGCCGCACCCGCTCAAGCCGAAGAAAAAGAAGAAGAAGCGCCGCTGAGCGGCCGGGTCAGAGCTCGGTGGCAGGCGCCTCGGGCACGTCGCGCCTGGGCAACCGGACGACGACCGCCGCGCCGATCTTCCCCGCACGACCAGGCGGAAGCGTGCTCGCCTCGACCGTGATCGAGCCGCCGTGCGCCTCGATGATCTGCTTGCCCATCGAGAGCGACAGGCCGAGGCCGCGCTGGGAGGAGCGCTTGATGAACCGCCGGCCCAGTGACGAGAGGACCTCGGCGGGGAAGCCCGGACCGTCGTCCTGGACGCGGATCGCCGCCCCATCGTCGGCCGCCTCGATGGTGACCTCGACGCGCGTGCTCGCGAGCTTCAGCGCATTGCCGATGATCTCGCGCACCACGGACTGCACGAGGCGCGCGTCCACCGAGAGGACGACCGGAGCCGGCGGAAGCCGGAGCGACGGGACCACGTCCTTCCGGCCGTCGACGGTGGTCGCGTCGTCGTAGGCGAGCTTGACGAGGCTCGCCACGTCGCTGCGGAGCAGCTCGGGCTCGAGCTCGCCCGCCTCGAGCTCGGCGACCAGCGCGAGATGCTCGGAGAGGCGCATGAGCCGGCGCAGGCTCCGGCGCGCCATCGCGACCAGCTCCGGCCGGGGATGCTGCGCGTTCACGAGCTCGTCCAGCACGGTCATGCTCACGCCGGTGGGCGATGCGATGTCGTGGGCGACCCTTCGCAAGAACTGCGTGCGGAGGTGGGTGGTCTCCTGCTCGCGGCTCTCCGGCGTTCCTTCCTCGAGATCGGGATCCGAAGCGTGCGCGACCGTCATCGGCGCCGTCACCGTGCATGTTCGAGTCCATCGGCGAGCGCGACGAAGAAGGTGACGAAGAGCAGGCGCGATCCCTGCTTCCCGAGGTCTGGAAGCAAACGACTAGCTCATCGATGGGGCGCCGCACCACGGGTGTGGCGAAAGTGCCGTGCTCCGCGCGGCGGTCCCGCTGCCGCTTCGGAATTGCGAAAACCGGAGGGCGGTGCGAGCCTTCTATCCGGATTACTGCTCCCCTGGAGGGATCTGGCCTTGGCCGATATCGACGACCGTACGCCCACCCGCGCGCGCAGCAAGAAGCGCAGCGTCACCCCCAAGACCACCGCCCCCCGCTCCGAGCGAGCCGAACGCCCCGACCGCGGCGACGGCGCCGTCGGTCGCACGAACGGCAGCAACGGCAGCAGCAAGCAGTCCGGCGACGACGTGATGATCTCGGCGCTCGAGGCGCTGCACCGCGGCGAGTTCGGGCTCCGGCTGCGTCCCAAGGATGGCGTGTCCCGCGAGCTCGCCGAGTCGTTCAACGATCTCGCCGAGCGGCTCGACAACCAGGCCGTCGAGCTCTCACGGCTCACGCGCGTGGTCGGCCGCGACGGCGAGATGGGCGAGCGCCTCCGCATGGAGGGCCTGCGCGGCGGCTGGGAGAGCGTCGGCGACTCCTTCAACACGCTCATCGGCGACCTGACGCGCCCCACCACCGAGGTCGCGCGCGTCCTCATCGCGGTCGCCGAGGGCGACCTCTCGCAGAAGATGGCGCTCGAGATCGACGGCAAGCCGGTGCGCGGCGAGTTCCAGCGCATCGGGACGACCGTGAATCGAATGGTCGATCAGCTGCGCGCGTTCTCGAGCGAGGTCACGCGCGTCGCGCGCGAGGTCGGTAGCGAGGGCAAGCTGGGCGGCCAGGCGAACGTGCCCGGCGTCGCCGGCACGTGGAAGGACCTCACCGACAACGTCAACGGCATGGCCACGAACCTGACTACCCAGGTCCGCGGCATCGCCGGCGTCGTCACCGCGGTCGCGAACGGCGACCTCTCGAAGAAGCTCGTCGTCGAGACGCAGGGCGAGATCCTCGAGCTGAAGAACACCGTCAACACGATGGTCGATCAGCTCTCCGCGTTCGCCCGCGAGGTCACGCGCGTCGCCAAGGAGGTCGGTACCGAGGGCAAGCTCGGCGGCCAGGCGCAGGTGCGCGGCGTGTCCGGCACCTGGAAGGACCTCACCGACAGCGTCAACGATCTCGCCGGCAACCTGACCGTGCAGCTGCGCGACGTCTCCACCGTCGCGACCGCCATCGCGAACGGAAACCTCACGCAGAAGATCACCGTCGAGCTGCAGGGCGAGATGCTGCAGATCAAGAACGTGATCAACGGCATGGTCGACTCGCTGTCGACGTTCGCCGCCGAGGTCACGCGCGTCGCCCGCGAGGTCGGTAGCGAAGGAAAGCTGGGCGGCCAGGCGAACGTGCCGGGCGTCGGCGGAACCTGGCGCGATCTCACCGACAGCGTGAACGGGATGGCCTCGAACCTCACCGGTCAGGTCCGTAACATCGCGCTCGTGACCACCGCGGTCGCGAACGGCGACCTCGCGCAGAAGATCACCGTCGACGTGCGCGGCGAGATGCTCGAGATGAAGAACACCATCAACACGATGGTGGATCAGCTCCGCAGCTTCGCCGCCGAGGTCACGCGCGTCGCCCGCGAGGTAGGTAGCGAGGGGCGCCTCGGCGGCCAGGCCTTCGTGCCCGGCGTCGGCGGCACCTGGAAGGACCTCACGGACAGCGTGAACGGGATGGCCGGTAACCTGACCGGACAGGTCCGTAACATCGCGCTCGTCACCACCGCGGTCGCGAACGGCGACCTCTCGCAGAAGATCACGGTCGACGTGAAGGGCGAGATGCTCGAGCTGAAGAACACCGTCAACACGATGGTCGATCAGCTCCGCAGCTTCGCCGCCGAGGTCACGCGCGTCGCGCGCGAGGTCGG